>JAGRAL010000140.1 GCA_020434605.1 Bdellovibrionales bacterium | reverse complement strand
GTGAGTACTTTCAACAAGGAATTATTAAAATTTTAGAAAGTAAAAATATAAAGTATCAAATCAATGGCTCTAAAAAAGCAAAACTCTCTAATAATTTAAACATATCTTTATTAAACAAAAATCGAAAAGACATTGAGCCTAAACTTAGAAGCCTTTGTTATTCAACCGGATCTGCCTGCACTTCAGGACAAGGCAGCCCAAGCCACGTATTACTTGCGATAGGTATGAGTGAAGATGTTGCTATGAATTCATTTAGATTTAGCTTTGGAAGACCTACCACAACTGAAGAATTGGATAGGGCTTTACATATATTCTCTCAAGCACTTTAAATTTAAGAAGATGCTGAAGAGTAACTTCTTAAAGCAAATTTCCATAGAGCAACAGTAAGAAAGCCAAATACAAGCGTAACAACCACAGAGCCTGTGACAAATGGCCACACGTCAGCTTCCCATAGTACGTGGGCAGGATAAGAGGACATAACTCCAAATGGCAAGATAGTAATAACAACAACCCTCATCCATGATCTAAAAATTCGATCAGGTCTTTCTAATAATCTGTTAAGGGTCCAAAATACCAGTTCTCCACCCTTTCCTCCGTGAGTCCAAAACACAGGTAAAATAAAAATAATACGTAAAAAGAAGTAAAGTAAAAAACCTAAGACAAACAAAAATGACATCAACAGGTATCTGTCCCAACTGATAGAGTGAGGATAACTTGCTATGGCCCACGCAAATATTCCGCCTGCAAATAACAAGTTAATAAATGAATTAATGGCCACTTCACGGGTAGAAAGAAAAAACAAACTAGAAACAGGTCTTAGAAGATAGTAATCCAACTCCCCCTTGTTAACTAGATTTGATATCCACCATAAGTTGTTGGCAAAAATAGTCATATTAAGACCATCCATCATTAAAAAGATTCCAACAAATACCATAACCTGCGACTCAGTCCATCCAGCAAGGGCGGATGAGTGCAAAAAGATTACCTTAAAAAAGTAAATATTAGTCCCATAGTAAATGACATCCATTATTATACGAGCAAAAAAATCCATTCTAAACTCAGCTGTCTTTGAAATAGAAAACAATAAAAACTGTCTATAGAGCTTTAAGTAACGAAGTATCATTGCCCAGCCCCTGTGTACTTTAATTGGCCTCGCTTCCAAACCAGAGCAAGTAGTAGTGAGAGTGCGATTATCCAAACTACAGATATCACTTGCGCTTTGATAAATATTTGTAAGCTCCAATCACCCATCAAGGTTTTTACCGGGGTTGAAAACGTATATGGAAATGGCGATAAGGATAAATAGTCCTGAACCTTTTGAGGATATAGACTAATCGGCAAATAGGCTCCGCCTAAAAACTGAGTCACAAATCGCATTAACACAATCATGGTCCATACGTTCTCAAACCAAAATGCGATTAACTCCATTAACATATTTAACAAATAAGCCAGAGCTATAGAGTAAAGCAGTAAGTAAGTGCCCACAACTAATGATAAAACATCTATCGTAAATGATTGTATAAAAAATGGAAGTACAATCACACAAAGTAAAAACTGAGTATAGGCCAGTGCTGCGTACGAGAATTTAACAACTAACTTTAACCATAAAGTAGAGAGTGGGTAGAGTAAAACGTTTGTTAATGTACCTTCGTATATCTCACGACTCATTTGCATTTCGTCACCTGTACGAATCATTTTTCCAACAAAAGAGCCAATTACATAATAAACCAACATTTGATCAAAACTAAATCCACCGATTTGACTAACACCTTGAAAGGTAAAGATAGAATCCCACAAAAAATAGGCAATGCTCACTTCAACAAATAAGTTAGCAACAAACTGTAGCCAAAAATCGACTCTATAGCCCATCCACTTTTTAAATTCTAATACAAAAAACGATAGATAAATTGATCTCATATCTTCTTTGCTTTCAGTAGTGATTCAATGATGTCTGATATGTTAGGTTCGGCAATAGCAATATCGTGGATTACCGGAACTTTTTTAAAAATGTTTGCAACAACATTTGAAACTTCTTCCCGATTACTTTGTATGCGTATTTTATTATCCTCATCCAAATGACATGTAAAATC
>JAGRAL010000139.1 GCA_020434605.1 Bdellovibrionales bacterium | reverse complement strand
TCTTCATAGCTCTTTATCGGCAAAGTACTGAATTCTTTAAAGAATTTTTGAACAATTCTTAGATCCAAGACTGGACGTCCTTTTACCACCCGGTATCCACTAAACATACGTAATCACTAGATTTTTAATATTTTCTTCAGACTAGAACTATAATATTGACGCTAAGCATAAAATGTGCTACAGAGAAGCCCATGCAGATTCTTTTTTCTATATGGTTCAGCCACGCTCTGGCCGCCAGCCCCGCATATTCAACGGAAGACTATCAGAGCCTGTTTAAAGGCTCTATAACGGAGATGACAGACTTACATGCGATCCCGACTGCTAATGCTCCTAGCTTCTTAGCGGCAGCTTTAAACCATGTAAGTGAGCTTATCGCAGAGCCAAGCATTCGCCTTGAAATTCTTCCTGATCTAGGAACAGCAGCAGAATACGATCCACCTAGCAAAAGTATCCTTATCTCACAGCGCCTAATCGACAAGATACTGGCGGACTACAATGAGAGAGAGCGCCAAAGTATATTTACGTTTATTATCGCTCATGAAGCTGCCCATAAGCTTATTTGGGATTATTGTAAAGATTCAGAGGATCACTTAACACCATCTAAAAATCCGTGTAGTAGATCCGCTAAAGACAGTAAAATCGAAGACGAATGGGAAAAATATTATCAGTACCTTAAGGCATACAAAAGTGAGCACGTAGAAATAGATTTTATAGCCTATATCACCATGGATAAGCTAGGGATTGCGACTGAGCCAATATATGATTACTTAAGCCAAACCCGTGTGCCCTGGGGCGAATCAAAACGTCTAACAGATGTAATGCAAGCCGAGAGATTAGATCGCATAGAACAAGTTAAAAATTATTAAATATTTTCTCATTTCATAAGCTTTATGCTACATAAGCCTCATGCATTTTGATTTTAAAGGACATACCTACGACTCTGAGGAAGTTTTTGAAAAACTAAGTCCTATTCTTACTCCAGATAGACGCGAACGAATCTCTCAGGTAGTAGCAAGTCGTACGCGCAATTTTATACCCGTATTAGAAAAGATATTTGATCAAGGTAATATCAATGCAGTATTTAGATCGGCCGAATCACTAGGCTTTCAAGATGTTCACATGATTGACAATCAAAAGATTAAAATTAGTAAGCGCATTTCAAAAGGCTCTGACAAATGGCTAAATGTAAGCCAGTGGGATGAGACTACGCCTTGTCTTAAAAAGCTAAAAGCTGATGGCTATAAAGTCCTAGTCACACATCTTGATGCATCTGCAACCTCTATCTATGAATGGGATTTTACACAAAAAACAGCATTGGTATTTGGAAGTGAGGGGTTTGGTGTATCCGAAGAGGCCATCCAATTAGCAGATCAAACTGTGATCCTCCCAATGGAAGGGTTCACCCAAAGTTACAATATTTCTGTGGCCGCAGCACTGTGTATGTTTTATGTAAACCAACAAAGAAAATTAAAACTTGGATCCAATGCAGACCTGTCTAGAGAAGAACAACGACTCCTAGAAGCCTCGTATTATTTAAGAACATGTAACGAAACAATGAAGCCACTCGTGGCCTCACTACGTAAGGAATAAAATGAATTGGTATCTAACATTCAAGGCTTTACATTTAATTGCTATGGTAGCTTGGTTTGCAGGGCTATTTTATATGTTTAGACTTTTTGTTTATCATGTAGAGAGTAAGGATAAACCCGATGTAGTTGCGACATTAAAAGTAATGTCGCACAAACTTTTTTACTACATTACTACCCCTGCTATGTTTGCCACTTTTATTTTAGGATTCTGCTTACTTATGCAAGTACCTCAACATATGAAGGCAAAGTGGTTTTTATTTAAATTTTTATTTTTAATGGGATTAATTATCTATCACTACTTTATTGGTATCACATTAGCTAAATTTAAAAACGATGAATTGTTTTTAACTTCAAAACAGTGTCGTATCATCAATGAAATACCTGTTTTATTTTTAGTAGTTATTATTTTACTCGCTGTATTTAAGCCACTATAAATCGTAAGAGCTTGTAAACTGAATTCCAACTGACGTTTCAAGACTTGTGTTTTTTGATGGCCCAAAAACATTTTGGTTAGAGTAGAAGCCGCTTAAACTATAACCGTTGAAATCATAGTTTAGATTTAAAATTAAATCTTGATAGTATGAAACAGCAGATGAATTTAAACCTGCAATTTTAGTCTTAT
Organism: Bdellovibrionales bacterium; assembly: GCA_020434605.1. GTDB lineage: Bacteria > Bdellovibrionota > Bdellovibrionia > Bdellovibrionales > UBA840 > JAGRAL01. Next base: position 339 of record JAGRAL010000139.1, on the reverse strand, counting down.
CATCATACCTAAGAACATGTTGTGCTGAGACTTGCAATGGTTGCTTTTTAAAAAAATAAGTGACCCCATACCTAAATATTCCACTAAGACCTGGTTCAATTTTACGATTTTCACCATCTAAAAAATAAGATTCTGGGCGATAACCTACCACAGATGGACTAAGTAATAGCTCAAAACTACGTATGCGTTTTACGAACAAACTACCAATTCCTAATTGGTAAAAACCTTTTCCATAAGAGTCTGTTTGTAGAGGTTCTGTACTTTCGTAACCAGAAGGAGCTGTCGGAAGTTTTAGTGATAAAAATAAAAAACCTTTAGGTTTCCATACCGAATATTCTA
>JAGRAL010000138.1 GCA_020434605.1 Bdellovibrionales bacterium | reverse complement strand
TTTCTTATCCTTCATGGCTTGGATGAGGTTTTCATACTTTTTAGGAATATAAATGTTAACGCCAACATTCAATTTTGTTTGCAAAACTTTTGCTAGCTCTTCCGCTTTAGCGCGCATTTCTAAGCCGTTTCCTGGTATTAATCCGACGGTGATTTCTTTTGGCTTTGCCCAACTAATGGTGCAACAGAAACTAAAAATTAGTCCTATGATATATTTCATTGTCCCTAACCCCCGCCTTTAGATGAGTATCTAGAGGCAGTATAGTTATACACTAAAAACGCCTATTCCAAAAGTTTTTGTGATGCTTTTGTAAACTTTTAATCCTCAGAACGAATATAGACGTTAGATTATGATTAGAATCAAGCGAGTTATAAGCACATATTATGTCTAAACAAAATTAGTATTATGATCTTTGTCCAGAATTCATATACAAACAAGGCCTGTACTATGGAAACATGTATACGAATCGTACAATAAAGCATGCTTACATTCTTATTAAGTACCTTCTTTATATATGCGGAAACTAGAATTCAAATTCTTCATACAAGTGATATTCACTCGCATTTTTTAAATGATTCAACACCACTAAAATTAGGTGGAGTATCAAGACTTAAAACAAAAATGGATCAATTAAGATCTGAAAATGAAAACACGCTGGTTTTAGATTCTGGAGATTGGACTGAAGCCTCTATCTTCTTTACTCTTAATTCTGGAGAAGCAAATCACAGATTGATGGAAGCCATGGGTTACGATGCCATTGTTTTAGGTAATCATGATTGGTTGGCTGGTCCTAAAGAATTGTACGATGGATTTCAAGCAGCGCAAATGCAAATACCTGTGCTTAGTGCAAATATAAATACAGAGAGATTGCCTGCTGATATTCCTCTAGATCAATTTATAAAACCTTATATCATTAGATGGGTGGACGGAAAAAAAGTAGGAATCTTTGGGTTGTCTACATTTGGTTTGGTCTTCGATCCATTTTTAGAACCAATCGAGTTAGAGTCACCGGTACAGCTAGCTAAAAAATATGCGAAGCATCTAAAAGAAACTGAAAAATGTGATCTTATCATCGCTCTTACCCATATAGGAGTAGGGATGGATAAGATGATTGCCTATGCTGCTCCCGAAATTGATCTTATTGTAGGTGGGCATACTCACATACTGTTAAAGGAGCCTTACATTGTAGAGGGAACTCCTATCGTCCATATAGGAAAATGGGCTTGGTACTTAGGGCAATACGAAATGGTGATTCCTGATTCAGGTAAACCATACTTAGCTAAACATAAAGTACATCAAATCGATCAAAAGATTCAAGAAAATGTAGAAATCAAAACGCTTGTCGAAGGTTTTCAGTCGACGATCAAAAATAGATGGGGAAATATTTGGGACGATAAAAAAGTCTATTCAGACATTAACTTGCCAGTAGGTTCTGATCAGTATGAATACCTCCTGGGTAATATGTCAGTTGATGCGGTTAGAAGTGCTACTAAAGCAGATTTTGCAGTTGATAACTTGGCATATAGATCACAAGAAATGTATAAAGGCTTTTTAAATACTGTCGATTTTTTCAATCTGTTTCCACACAATTGGTCGACGCAAAAAAATCACGCATGGAATATTTTTGAATTTGAAATCAAAGGTTATCTATTAAAATTTTTATTAAACTCATTATTTGTCACAGGTCCTGGTATTACTATTTCTAACTCTCAAGTAGTTTTGGATCATGAGAGCATGTTAAATAAAGTTCATTCTTTTAAAATAGCTGGAAAAGAAGTTAAAAATACAAAGTATTATAAAGTAGCTGGAACTGAAGGCATCATGGAAGCCTTAAACTTTATTCAGTCAATGGGATGGAATTTACATTTAAAAAATGTAAAAGACACTGGGGTTGAGGCCTGGAGACAGATACAAAAGAAAATAGAAGAAAAAGGCACGATTCAAAGATCCGATATAAAGTTTGAGGGCCGTATTCGTAGTTTACAGCCAGATTTATTTATAATGCCCGAGTCTGTCGCTGTTCATGATCTAGATCGCACGCAAAAGGTTTTGAGTTTTGTTGTTACAAATATGGGTTTAAAACCTGCAACCATAGAGCGAATCAAAGTACTGATAGATCAAACTCCAGAAAATACATTAGATGATGCTGTTAGTGAAATGTGGATAAAGCCTGGGAAATCTGTGTTAGAGCAGGGGGAGAGTCAATGGCTCTCAGTCAGATGGGATATAGCTAATAAGCCTAATGGTGTATATCCTGTTAAAGTAGAAGTATTTGGAAATGATCAATTTATTAAAAATAATATGGTAGAAACTTTTGTGTATGTTTTTGAAGAAGAATCTATTTTTAGCTACATTCCAAATATGCATAAAAAAGAAGAGACAAAATCTTCTGTATTACGTGACGGTTTTCATCTCTTAAAATAAAAAGGAGAACTCTCGTTCTCCTTTTAAACCACACACGCTAAAGTATTAGATAATAACTAGTTAACAACTTTCGCTGACTTCTTCTTAGAAGATCTTGCCGCTAATTTTTCTGCCTTACGTGACATCAATAATCTATCGATGATGGCCTTGCCTTCTTTACGTAAGTCATTTTCATAGATAAAGCGGTAAAATGCTTCCATTTCAGGAAGTTGACGAAACTTTTTAAAACTTGATGGCAGTTGTTCAGCGCCAGTTTGCTCTGTATTGCCACTAGCTTTTGCTTTACGACTTGTCTTTGCTTTTTCCATTCGAACTCCCTTTAATACCTAGAGCAATATAAGCCATATGAAGCAATGGGTCAATATGAAGCCTTTTCATGGTGCTAAGCATTCGATTCTTTTATGAAATTGCCAATCCTCCTGACCGACGTGTACAGTGATTTTACACTTTTAACAGAGCGAATTAGATGATTCTAGACGGCAAAGCACTCTCTATAAAATTAAAGGCGCAACTCAAACAACGTATAGACCACGCTTCCATTAAGCCTGGCTTAGCTGTTATTTTAGTGGGTGATAACCCGGCTAGCCATGTATATGTAAATCATAAGGTAAAAGCATGTAGTGAGGTCGGTATACACTCTGAGAGATATCATTTGCCAGCTGCGGTTAAACCAGAGGATCTTAAGAAGCTAATCGACGATTTAAATCTGAACCCTAAAATTCATGGTATATTGGTGCAACTGCCTCTACCTGTACACTTAAACACGCAAGCTGTCCTAGATTGGGTAGACCCTAAAAAAGATGCGGATGCCATTGGCACATTTAGAATGGGACAATTATTAATTGGTAACCAACAAATTGCTCCATGTACTCCATCGGGTATTATTGCGCTACTTGAGCAAAACGATTTTCCAGTACGTGGTAAGCATGTTGTGGTTATCGGCAGGTCAACCATTGTTGGAAAACCTATGGCGCAACTTTTAGAACAAAAAAATGCGACAGTGACTCTATGTCATTCAAAAACAGAAAACTTAAAAGAATACACACAAACAGCTGACATTGTGATTGTGGCAGTTGGTAAGAAACATCTATTGGGTAAAGAAGATTTTTCTCATAGATCTATTGTTGTAGATGTTGGTATGCATCGACTTGATGACGGTAAGCTTTGTGGTGACGTTAGAACAGATGAAATTAAGGGATTTGTAAAAGCGTATACACCAGTACCTGGCGGAGTGGGGCCGTTAACGATAGCTTATCTTTTACAAAACACTTACGTATTAAGCCAGGAGCAGAGGTAATCTATGTCTAGTGAGTTACAACGTACTTTTTTATATAAAAATCATTTAAATGCAAAGGGTCGCATGGTTCCTTTTGCTGGATGGGAAATGCCTGTTCAATATATTGGGTTAAAAGAAGAACATGTAAATGTGCGAACAAACGTAGGTCTATTTGATGTTTCTCATATGGGAGAAATTTTTTTTAGAGGGCCTAAGGCAGTTGAAGCTCTTGAGTTTATGACAACAAATGCGGTAGCAAAACTCGAAGAAGGTAAAGCTCACTACTCTTTAATTCCTAATGAACATGGCGGTATAGTAGATGATATCATCGTCTATTGTCTGAAGAAAAATCAAGAATACCTGGTCTGTGTAAACGCATCGAACATCGAAAAAGACTTTGCTCACTTTTTAAAATATAACCGTGGTGCTGATATTAAAAATGAGAGTGCTGACTGGAGTCAGATTGCTGTGCAAGGACCGAAAGCATTTAGCCTTTTAGAAAGAGTCGTCGGTATTAAGGATAGCGATATTGCTAGTTTTGAAATTAAAAAACTTAAGTACAAATCAAAAGACATTTTGGTTGCTCGCACAGGCTATACAGGTGAGGACGGTGTCGAAATCTTTATCGAAAATGCGAGCGTCTCTGATTTATGGGATGAGCTTTTAGAAAAGGGTAGTGATTTGTCAGTGATGCCGATTGGTCTTGGTGCTAGGGATACTCTTCGTACTGAGGTAAAATTTCCGCTCTATGGCCATGAAATCACAGATGAGACTTCTCCCTATGAGGCCCTACTTGGTTGGGTTGTAAAATTAGATAAGGGCGATTTCTTGGGTAAGGGCCATATGGAGAGGGTAAAGCAGGCCGGCTTGTCGCAAAAGCTAGTAGGTCTTGTGATGGAAGATAAAGGTATTCCAAGAGATGGTTATGAGCTTTTTTTAGAGAACGGCGAAAAAATAGGCAAAGTAACTAGTGGTACTATGTCCCCAACTTTGGGAATTGGTATCGCTCTTGCCTATGTTCAGAGCAAATATACAGAAATTGGAACTCCGCTGTGGATCGACATTAGAGGTAGAAAAGCGAAGGCGAAAGTGGTAAAAGCTCCACTTATAAAAAAGTAGGGAGAATAAATGGCGTATTATCCGGATGATTTATATTACACAAAAGAACATGAATGGGCTTCTGTTGACGAGAACATAGTAACAGTTGGCATTACTGCATTTGCGCAAGAAGGTCTTGGTGAAGTGGTTTATGTTGAACTCCCTGATTCTGGTCAAAAAGTGACAGCTGGTGAACCATTTGGAGTTGTTGAAAGTGTTAAAGCAGTGAGTGATTTATACGCTCCTGTATCAGGCACTGTGATTCAAGTTAATGAAGGTTTGGGTGATAACCCAGGTCCAATCAACGATTCTCCAATGGATGACGGTTGGCTGATTAAAATCGAAATGGATCACGAAAAAGAACTAATGAATCTTATGCGTGCTCCGGATTATAAAAAATTAATTGAGAAATAATTTACTTGTTTTGGACGTACGGCTTTGCTAGTTTACGTCCACTGCATGCCCAACTGGTGGAATTGGTAGACACACTAGACTTAGGATCTAGCGCGCGAGCATGGGGGTTCAAGTCCCTCGTTGGGCACCAACAACAATAATAATATCCATACTGCGTTTCTTCCTCACTCGGGTACCTTCGTGTGTACACACTCGTTCGGTCGTGCCTTGTCTGAATATTATTATTGTAGTTGGTTTGTCTTATTTAGCTAGCGCTTGGTTTTAGCCTCATATTTCTCTACTTTTCTTTGTACTACATAAAATCATGTTATTCTTACATACTAAACGCCTTAAATTTTAAGAGTTTTTATAGGACTTGGTTAGGAAGGCTCGTCTCCATTAGTAAATCCAGGGGAGCGGTGCTAATAACGATCTGTCTCAAACTTGCTAAGGAGTTTTGTATGAAAGTATTACTAAGCCTTTTAATTATAAGTGCTGGATCATTTGCTCAAGCCCTAGATGTTTACAACTGTGATATTTCAGCGATTGCTAAAAGTGGATCAGCATCAGTATGGACAAAAAAAATATTTCTTTCTAAGGACTTTTCAAACCAAGTCGACTTTTCTGAAGACCGAGACACTCGTACAATCTTAGATCTTACAGTTAGTAACGGTAGTTTGCGTGGGTATGTAAATGGTCAACCAAATCACATCATTGAAGGTACTCCAGTAAA
>JAGRAL010000137.1 GCA_020434605.1 Bdellovibrionales bacterium | reverse complement strand
CAATTAAAAATATCTTACTGCCGATTTTAGTTGGGGCACTACTTGCCTATATTTGTAAGCCATTAATGAATAGTTTTAAATATAGATTTTTGCCAAACTCACTTAGATTTACGATTTTAGGTTTGGCGCTTTGTTTAAGTTTGACTGGCTTTTGCATGCAGGTAAAAAAATCTCTTCCAAATAGGCAAGAGCAGTTATCTCTATACATTCGTCTTCAATATAAAATCAACGGCAAGTTAGCTCCATTCCTAAATAGTAATCACAAATCAATGGTTAGCAAAATGCTTGTGCAAGAGATCAGTCCTGCTGTTAATGCTTTAAATCAGCTTTTAAGTTTGGATGAGGTTGAGCAAGCAGAGTTTGAAACTTTTTTACAAAAAGATGAACTAAGCTCTCTAGAGAAAAAAGTAGCAACGTCTTATGCATACAATAAAGAACACTACTATTCACTTCCCAGAGAACCTTCCTCAGAGAGCTCCCTTGAAATACTAATGGGTCCAGGGCACTTTAAGTTAAAGAGCTTGTACTCATCTATCTCGTCATGGTTTTTAATGCCTTTGATTTTCTTGTTTTTACTTTTTGATAAAGGAAGAATACGAAGGTATGCGATTGGTCTTGTGCCTAATAGATTTTTTGAACTTTCATTAACCTTAATTCATAGAGTAGATATAGCGATAGGAAATTATCTAAGAGGAACATTTTTGCAGTCTTCTTTAGTGGGGTTCAGCATGTTTGTTCCGTTTATACTAATTGGAATTCCTTGGAAGGCTGCGGTACTAATAAGTATAGCATCAGCAGCAGCAAATGCCATTCCATTTTTAGGGCCTATCATTGGATTAGTTATTGGTTTGACGTATGGTCTAATAGCAGAAGAAGTAAATCCGCTGATCCCTTATATGACTCCAGAGCATGTGTTTGCGGGTGTGATGGCGAGTGTTGGATTTGCTAAACTTTTAGATGATCTATATTTTCAGCCAGTAGTTTTAGGGAATGCTGTGGATCTGCATCCAATTGTTGTGATTCTTGCCCTTGTGGTAGGTGCAAGTTTGTACGGAGTCGTGGGAATGCTACTAGCGGTTCCGCTGATAGTTGTGTCTAAAGTATTAATAGAAACATTAACAGATCAACTAAAGGCATATAAAATTATATGATAAAACGCTATAGACGATACCAAAGAATACTACTGGCTAGCGTTTGCATAGCGCTTTTAAGCTTAGTATTAAGTCTATTTAGTGTGGTTATGCATTACTACAGCATGCACACTATGTATCAGTCTATAGTAAATGAAGAACAGAATACGATCTTAGAAAAGATTGAAGGACTTACCATAAAGGAAGCTTTAGAAAAAGGTTATGGAAAGGAGATCGGGCTATTGTTAGAGCCTGTGAATACAAATCTCCCTGCTGTATCTAAGATAGAACAAATTAAATCTATTCAGAACTACGCGTGGCTAAGTGGCTATACAGCTCTTCTTGTGATTATAATATTACTATTCGTGTATTGGTTCTTGCGTAGAAAAATCATTTCATCTGTTAAAAAAGATGTAGATTTAATGCTATCAAGAGTTCGTCAAGTCATTAACAGTGTAGATTTTAAAGATAAAGACACTTTGATTGATATTATACCTCTTTTGGCAGAAACAATGGGCTATAAATCCCTAGGTGTATGGGTACGAAAGGCTCTTGTTAAGGATGATGTAAGCAATACTCCTTAAAAGCATTAAAGTAATTTGGTACTGGTGCGCTTAGAAGCATTTGTTCTTTTAAATACGGGTGCCAAAAGGATAGAGTTTCAGCGTGTAAATATAGATGCAGGTCATCAAGTTCAGCTCTAAAAAATTTATTTAAATTAAAGTCTCCATACTCCATATCACCCACAATCGGTCGCGATATTTTGGCCATGTGTCGTCTTAATTGGTGTGTTCTACCAGTAAGTGGTTCTAATTCAACAAAGCTAAAAAATGTTGTTGGGTGTGGACGATTAGGAATCTTTGCCTCTAGTTTTTCAAGTCTAAGGTAAGTGGACTTACTAAACTGAATCTTATTAGAATAAGCATCTTCCATTTCTCTAACGATAATACCAGACTTTCCAGTTTGTCCTCTAACTATAGCTACATATTTTTTCTTATGCGGTAAGTTTTGTAAGGCGTTTTGCAGCGAGGAGACATGCTGTTTATTTTTTGCAAGCATAAGTATCCCTGAAGTACCTCTATCTAACCTATGGACAGGATAGTATCGTTCATTCATCTGATCTTTTAAAGTATCTACCAAATTATGAGTCATCTTATCGATGCTTGTGCTGTGGGTTTGCATTTTTTCTGGTTTATCTACAATACAAACCCATTCGTCCTCGTATAATACTGGTATGCTCATAATTTATATAAAACCTCTTTCCAGCTCTCCAACTTTTTTTCTAGTTTGTCATAGGGAGGCAGAAAAGATTTTAGTGCCGAAAGTTTTGGTATTTTTTGGTAAGACCGTAAGTGGCTTAGTTCTTCAAAGCCAAATTTTCCATGGTATTTGCCCATTCCGCTAGCTCCAACACCACCAAATGGTAGATACGGATTTGCTAGGTGAGTTGCGACAGTGTTCATGAGTGCTGCGCCTGATGAAATTGTTGTAGTGATTTGTAAAAAATGATCTTTATTTTCAGTAAATACATAAAGAGCCAAAGGTTTATCGTAAGACTTAACTGTCTGGATAGCATCATCAATGTTTTTATAGGTGATTACTGGTAATATTGGCCCAAAGATTTCTTCTTTCATTAATTTTGATTTTAAAGAAGGGTTTAAGACAATGCTTGGCTCAATATATTTAGTATCAATATCGTGAGATCCTCCATAAACAATGGAGTCTTTACTGCATTCTTCTATGGCAGCAATCAGGCCTGCAGTATGCGCGGTGGTAATCATTCTTGCATACGACGAAGAAGTTTTAGCATTTTCACCGTAAAAACCCTGAAGCACTGATGTAGCAATTGTTTTAAAATCTGCGACTTGGTTTTCGTGAAGTAAGACATAATCTGGAGCAACACAGGTCTGACCTGCATTCATAAATTTACCCCATAAAATTCTCTGCAAACTTGTTTTAAGGTCTGCGTCTGGCAAAATAAACGTTGGACTTTTTCCGCCTAGTTCAAGAGTTACAGGGGTTAAGTTTTGAGCGGCTTGCTTCATGATACTTTTTCCAATATTTGTTCCGCCTGTGAAAAAAATATGATCAAAAGGTAGATCTAGTAATGTTTTTGCTACTTCAGGTCCGCCTGAAAAACATTTTATGTACTTGTGTAACTTAGTATTGGCTAATATTTTATACATTATTTCGGTAGTGGCAGGGCTATGTTCAGATGCTTTTAAACAAACTGAGTTTCCGGCAGCTATGGCTGCAATAATGGGGTTCATTGCAAGTCGAAATGGATAGTTCCATGGAGATAAAATTAAAACTTTCCCTTTTCCCTCAAACTGTACCCAATTACTAGTACCAATTAAAGAGAGGGGCTGCTTAACTTTTATTGGTTTCATCCATGACTTTAGATTTTTTTTGGTAAAACCTATTTCTTGAATGACGGGAGCAATTTCGGTGAGTAGTGA
>JAGRAL010000136.1 GCA_020434605.1 Bdellovibrionales bacterium | reverse complement strand
CCATCTCTTGTGGACGGTGTTGAGTTAACAGGCGCCAGTTATGGTGGATTTATAGTAGGAGTTATGTCGGCACTGGATTCAAACGTTTTATTTACTAGAGGAACTACCATCATTAGCCCTCCGCTAGATTTTCGCTACAGCCTCCCCTATATGGATACATTGATTGATGATGAGTTAGAGAATGCCTATGAGATTGGGTATTGGGACCTTATTAAAATTGGTAGCGATTATCTTACAGCTTCTTATTACTCGGATCTTGGCGATTCCTCTAGGCAAAATGCAAAGGCCTTTATTGCTAAGCATGGTTTTCACGACTCCATCGTAAATACAATTGTGACTTACGATAAAGTTCATAATTCCGGGTGGGTGCCAAAATTTGATAGTAGAAGCGATAGATTGGTTTGGAAAAAGTCTATTCGCTTTATGAATTATTTTAGTACCTATGCGCCTGAAGCCTTAGATGTTTTAAACTCAGATGTAGCCAACCTTAGCTATTGGATTAACACGGCCCTAGCAAATGGAAGCAGCGTTCGACTCTTAACTGCTAAAAATGATTTTTTAAACCCACCACAGTTTAAAACTAAAATCGATTTTCTTATTTTACCACAAGATGTCTATCTCGAGCTTCCATCCGGAGGACATTTAGGATTTTTAGCTTTTCCTTGGTACAAGGAGTTTAGACAGTTAGCGTGGCAAGTTACGGAAGATTCGCCAGTAAAAATGCTTGCTCATTTAAACCCATAACTTTTTCGATAGTGCGCGCCTTTAGGCCCCTATCGATTAATTTTTGTGTGAGCCATACTAAACGACTTGCATCAAAAGGTACTGTTACAGCGCCATCAAAATCTGATCCAAGCGCAACACTGTTTTCTCCAACTGTACGAACTGCATAAACAATAGCGTCAGCAATGGCATCAACTGTTTTTCCGCAAACCGCCGTACTCCAAAACCCAATACTAATGATTCCGCCCTTACTTGCTATTTCTCTAGCTAGAGAGTCTGACAAGTTTCGGTCATTGTTACAGTGACCTTTTAAACCTGTGTGCGAAACCACCAAAGGAGTTTTACTTAGTTTAAGAGTATCTATAATCGTCTGTTCAGAGGCATGCGCCATATCTAAAATAATACCCAGTCGGTTGGCTTCTAGCACAAATGTTTCGCCTAACTTAGTTAGGCCACCTTTTAATGTGCCATGTGCTGATCCACCTATTTTATTATCAAAAAAGTGTGTTGGGGCCATCATTCTAAGCCCGGCATTAAATAGCTTCTCCATATCTGCCTTCAAATTTTTTTCTACTGCGTGAGCCCCCTCTAAACCTAAAACACCAGCTATAATCTTTTGTGATTTTCTATCTTCGATAAATTGCACCAACTGAGACCTTGATGTAATTACTAAAAACTTACCGCCAGAATCATATTCTAGTGCGCGAAGTTTTTCTGCCTGATACAAAGCTCTTTCAAATAAAGACGTCCAAGTTTGCACGGGCCACATCTGACTAATTGCCAAAAGAGTAATATTATCACTGGCAGCTGCATTAGAGTGGATATTTAAGTTTCTGGGGCTCTGAGTAACAATTGTAAAAACCTGTAGAGCCACATTTCCTTCTTGTAATCTAGGTAAGTCCACATGGCCGCGGCTTGATTTGATGGTTAAATCTCTTTTCCATAAAAGTGAATCAGCGTGAAAATCTGCTATAAATAAATTTTTATGAAGTTGCTTTGCTTGATCAGACACTATAACCATATCTGGTTCTAGTCCATTTTGCATATGTTCAATTATAAACGGTGCTAGTAAAAAGAATAGCGATAATAATACCGTGATAAATAATAAAATACGAGATAGCCAATTCATTTTTACCTCATTTGGTATGTGGTATTCATTAACGCCGAGACATGTTTAGATGACCACTCGTCTTTAGTGATTGCAAACACCTCAGCATCTATCCATTTTTCTTCCCATAAAAAACATTGTTTTCGAATTCCCTCTGAGCGCAAACCCAAAGTCTGTAGTACTTGTTTAGATATCTTAGTGTGGGTGGTGTGTAGCATTTCTAATCGATGCAGGGCCAAATCATTAAAACCTATATCCATGGCGGCCGCAAAAGACTCTATAACAACTTGATCACCAACTTGCTTTTGATTGCTAGACAAACCTAAAAATGCAGACTGATACTGCTCACGTAAAACCTCGGTTATCATAACGGTAGCAACAATTTTATCGCCATTTTTTTGAACCACAGCCATATGATATGCTTTATCGCTTTTTTGCTGCTCGCGACTCATTTGCAAAAGTTTGATAAATTCTTTCTCTTCAGCATCAACTACGCTCTTTATCCACATCTCGCGGTCTTCTTTGCAATATGGTCTTATCAAGTACCCAGCTGTTTCTCTTTCTAAATTATTTGCGCTTTTTTTATCCACAGTTTTTACCAAAAACGATTGATCGTTTGTTAATTGCATCTACACTATACACATGAAAACAATATTCATTAGCTTATTATTACTATATACTCCCCTTATGGCAAACACTGACTTACAAGAGAGGCGTTCGCAAAGCATACAATCAATATTCAACGGCCTAAATAAAGACACTATGCATTTAGTGGATGAGTTTTACGATCCAAATGTAGAGTTTCAAGATCCCGTTGGAAAAATCCGCGGAGCGGCTGGTATTCGAAAGTATTACGAAAATATGTATAAAAATGTCTCTAGCATCCACTTTGATTTTACTAAAGAGGTTATTAGTGGTGATACGCATGTTATCTTTTGGACTATGCATTTGACAGCAAAGGGTTTAAATGGCGGAGAGCCTATTGCAGTGGATGGAAATTCGCACATTATTTTTGGTGGAAATGAAAACAAAGTCGTTTTTCACCGAGATTATTTTGATATGGGTGAGTTTATATACGAGCGCATTCCAGTGCTGGGCTATATTATTAAAAAGGTTAAAACTCAATTCGAGCATAAATAAATATGAGTATCGATACATTTGAAATTCTTTTTTCTGGGTTTGGTTATGCATTTATATGGATGACATTTCTTTGGCTTCTGCATTTTATTTTAAAAAATGCAGCCATCATAGATGTAGGATGGCCGATCTGTTTATTTTTATACGCACTAGTTTACGCTACTAAAACCACTGATATTTCGATTGCAGAAACCATTCTTTTGTTTGTTGTAGGTTTGTGGGCAATTCGTTTATCCACTTACTTATTTATAGACCGCATATATAAAAAGCCAGAAGAAGGACGATATACTCATTTGCGTGAAGTGTGGAAAACAAACGTTGGCATCAAGTTTTTCTTTTTTTACCATGCACAAACTATCTTAAATGTATTTTTATCCATTCCTTTCTTACTAATTTCACTAGAACGAAATCACTCGGATTGGTTTTTAATGATTGGAGCGATCGTCTCTGTCTTGGGAATTGCAGGAGAAACTCTAGCAGATCTGCAGCTTAAGTTCTTTAAAGCTAACCCTATTAACAAAGGAATGATTTGCAGACAGGGTTTGTGGAATTATTCACGTCATCCAAACTACTTTTTTGAGTTCGTTTATTGGTTAGGAATTGCGTGCATGGGTCAATCCGCTGCATTTGGTGCTCTGAGTTGGGCTGCACCAGCCTTAATATTGGGCACTTTGTTTAAAGTGACAGGAATTCCTGCAACAGAGGCACATGCGCTAAAATCTCGCGGAGAAGCATATAAACAGTATATGAGAGAGGTTAGTCGCTTTGTTCCTATGCCTTCAAAAGGGAACAAAAAAAGTAACATAAGGGAACAATGACTAATTACACGCCAATCGATCTCTGAACTTTTTCAATTTTATACAAGCACATCTCGGTAGTGACACTTTGCCCTCAAGCATAGATTTTGGTGTCGAAGCTGCTCTTTAATTTTTGCGAAGAGCAATTTAATTTAATCTCAGATGGCACATTTCGTGCCTTACTGGGGTGGGAAACAACCAATAACAACCCAAAGGGGGCAAAATGAAAATGTTTAAAGCAATTTTAGTTTCTATTCTTGCAGCAGTTACGCTTGCAGCATGCGGTGGTGGCGGCGGATCAGGTAGCACTTCTGTTGGTGGTGTATATTACACTCACGCAGAACTAGCTAGAGAGTTCGTTTACCGCCTACAAGCTGACCTAGGATACGATGTTGAACTTGTAAAAGACAACACTCTTCAAACTAACTACATCGTTGTTTACGATTATGATTACGGTACTTATGATGCCTATTATATCGGTAGCTACAATGTTGGTGAAAACCTTTACAACTACCTAGTGAATCACGAGAGCTATTTTTACTACGATCTAATTCCTGAAACTGGTAACTACTACTACGATCCAGTTACTGGCACTAGATTTAACAAAATCGCTGCTACTGGTACTAACTTAACAACTATGAAAGCATTCGAACAAGAATACGCTGTTATGAAATTAGCTAAGAACGCTGTTGCTCAATACGGTTTGAGCGAAGAAGCTGCTAACGACGTAGCTAGATTCTCTTACAAAATGCAAACTTCACCAGAAGGTACTTTCAAAGTTGAAGATTATGATAACTTTGCTGCTGAACTTACTGGTTCTACAGTTACTGAGTTCCAAAATGATTTCAAAGCTGGAAACGCAGCTTCTTTAGCTGATCGTATCGAGCGCGCAGCTCAAGCTACTGGCATGGGTCCAGAAGCAATGAACGCATTGATCCAAGATGTATTCATGAAGTAATTACTCTTCGGCCTTAAAACCGATTTGTAGTCTAAAAGGGAGGTTTTAAGCCTCCCTTTTTTATTTCAAAAATACTTTCATCGTTCCCATATAGTCTTGGCATATATTACACAGTGGTGATTTTATGTAACCACGTGCTACTTTTTGATGCTAAAAATTGGCTACTTCTTAGGGGGCCATTTGATCTTAATACTCGTATTTTTAAACCTCGTATTTGCTCAAAACTTAAGTGATCTTCCTGGCTTAATACCACTGACGTCAATCCGACAGGCTGCCTCTGATTTGTCATATAACGGCAAACTGCTAAGCCCAGATGAAGCGCGGTCGCATGTTGAGAGCGGCAAAATAAAAGATCTGTCCATGCTCGATCCAGACCCAACTTCCATTTTATGGAAAACCAAAGTTGAATGGAGTGAGTCTGACAAAACTTTAAGTTCACCTGAAAAAAATATTCCTCTTGATTTAAATAGACCCTTTGAGTTTTTAGAAAATAGTACCGAGGCAGTAGGAAGATTTGGATTTGCTATTTCACAAAAAGATTCTCACGGAACTCTTAGAGTTTATCGTGTTCGCCTGGATACAAGAAACCATAACGTATTACTCAGAAGAAATTTATTACGAAAAATTGGGTATAATGTCCCAGCTACAGTATATGCGCCCAAACTAGAGATTACTTTTAAGGGAGATTATACTAGAGATTCTTTTATAAAAGATATTACTCACTACACTTTTTTAGAACCTGAGCGCTGGCTAACCCAAAAATTACCAGCAA
>JAGRAL010000135.1 GCA_020434605.1 Bdellovibrionales bacterium | reverse complement strand
TTAAAATAAATCATAACTCTACCATATTCTTTAAATAACTTGTTTGTTCTTTTTTATTTTAAAAGATATTTTTTTTTTTTTTTTTCAAATTTTTCAACACTACTCTTCTACAAGTCCATTTGTTAAAGAGTATGACTCTATTAGGCACATACTATCGGCTCGTCACAAGACTTCATTTAAAGAACAAATTGATTTGTATTTACCTAATCCGCTTTTAGCTAATATCCGATTCTCTGAGGATTCAAATTTACTGACAGCAAAAGACATTTCTCAGCACCTTAATCAGACAAAATCAAGTAGTCCTAAATCATATATTTGGAAAATATTGGGGGATTTGCTGAAATGAATATTCTTTTTATCAATACACTTAGGCTTGGCGATACATTGATGAGTTGGCATATCATCAAGGGAATTCAGCAAAAATACAAGTCAGCCAGTATAGATTACCTGACGTTTGATAACTCTAGACCATTACTACCTATCTTGCAGGGTGATGTTAAGTTTCATTTTATTTCCAGAACCTTGTTGCAAAATATGTGTGCTGATATTGATGTTAGTATTTTTAGGGCCTATGACGAATTAGAGAGAGAGCTGAAGCCAGTAGTGCAAAAAAAGTATGATTTAATTATTAACTATAGCAATACTAAGATCAGCACGTATCTAGCTTCTATGTGCAATGGGAGTGAAATTATAGGTACACATTATAATGCTCAAAAAGTCGTAAACTATGGGTCTAAGTGGATAGAATACTTAGACTTAAAATCAACTTCAAAGCAGGGTGGTCATTTTCATTTTAATGAGATTTTTACAAATGCTTTACAAGTAACAGCTCCAGAAAACATTAAATTAAACGAGACAACGGCAGGACTAGTAGAGGTAAGGAAGTACACGCAGTCTAATAAAAAGAAATACGTGTTACAGTTGTTTTCTAATGATAAGAAAAAAGATTTTCCAATTGAGAAGCTGGATAGTTTTTTAACTAAGCTCAATCAAGATTTGGATGGAGAATTTTTATTATTGTGTATGCCTAACTCACGTGAACTTAGTATTCCGCTGCCAATTGAAAATGCCAAATGGGTTCCATGCAGTTTAGAGGGCGCATATAGTTTAATTAAGTCAGCGCAAGCAGTGATTAGTGTTGATACTAGTATTAAGCATTTAGCTGTATTTTCTGATGCTAAAATTATTGAGCTTTGCTTTGGCAGCAGTCGGCCGCAGCAGACTGGAGCTTACAAGAGTTCTGCCTTAGTGATACAATCTAAAGAATATTGTTACCCATGTAGACATAGTCAGGCATGTAGTCGTGAGGCCATTTATTGTTCACAAAGACTAGATGTAGAAGAAATAGGTTCTTTGATAGTGAATTACATCAACAATAAAAAAATGGATGCAATTGCTAGTGTTGATTATTCAACAACGTACTTTGATGGAAAACATTATGTGCTTCAAAGCACGGATCTAACTAAGGTAAGAGAATACATTTTAACAAAACTGTCTTGGATTTATCATTTGTCAGACGCACTTTCAGATGAAGCACACTCTTTAGTCCATTTCTTTATCGAAGAGGTGGCGGGCTTAAGTTTAGAAAGGCTAAATCAAAATTTGATATATCTTCAGCGTGAGTTAGAGGATGTGTTTAGGGATTTAAAAGTTGGGAAAAATTTAAAAACTTTTACTGACAATCAAAGATTTATTAATCTGCAAGGCATTCTTAAAAACTTAAATTTAGATTTTCAAGTACCTGATTACGATGGGCAAATAGATTTTGTGCAGACAAGATTTTTACAAAATCAACTGCAAGATTTGTTAAATTATTTGGGATCGTACAGAAGATTGAGTCAAGATATACTAAGTGAGGCAAAGTACCATGAAAGAACAAGTACAAATAACACCAGCATCTAATTTAGAAAATGCTCTAAAAAAAATTAGAGATAATCTGGCGGCGGAAATAAAGTCTAATGGCTACTCTAAGAAAGCTGCTTTGCAATTAGCTCTATCAGAACTAATAAAGGAACAAGTAAAAAAATGAAAACTTTAGTTATACAACTTGCAAGATTAGGTGATATTTTACAGACACTACCTGCGCTGAGCGCATACTGCCGTGCGAACAAAAAAGAATCAGTACATCTATTGGTACGAAAAAAGTTTGCTGAAATTGCTCATATACTCCCTGTTTGTAATAAAGTGATAGAAATGGACACCAAGGTTCTTTTAGAGCCTACAATCATGACTGGGGACGCAGGTGTAGAAGATAGTTTGCAGGCCATGCAACAATGGGTTGATCAATTGGTGTCTGAGGGCTACACAAAAATTATAAATTTAAGCTTTTCCCCTTTTAGCTCTTATCTAACCTCTCTATTAACGACGGAAGGTGTAGAAGTTGTTGGTTATACAAGACACACTGATGGTTTCTTAGCAATTCCAGATGATGCAAGTGCATATTTTTACGGACAGGTCGGTGTTAACCGTAGCAACAGATTTCACTTAATAGATTTGTTTTCATCAATTCTTGGCGTTGAAATATTAGAGTCAGACTGGAACATTAAGAAAATAACGAACAAAGATAAGTCACAAGGTTACATTGCATTTCATGTAGGGGCCAGTAACCCTAAAAAAGCACTATCTGCGAGTGCGCTAACTAAACTCTTAAAAGTAATGGTTGGATCCCTGAATGAAGATATTCATTTGTTAGGGGCCAAAGAAGATATAGCGCTTGCAGCCAGTATTGAGCAGCAGGTTTGCAATAAAAAAATAAAAAATTTAGTAGGAAAAACTACGCTAACTGACCTGATAGATGTTGTGGCAGGTGCAAACTTATTTATAGGTGCTGACAGTGGCCCAATGCAAATTTGTAATTTAACAGATACAATGTGTATTAATTTTAGTAACGAATTCGT
>JAGRAL010000134.1 GCA_020434605.1 Bdellovibrionales bacterium | reverse complement strand
AGTGTCGCGCACGGTAAATTTTCGCCCTACACTCACTTTGATCAAAAAAAGTTTTTATGTAAAGAAGAAGCAATCAATCCCAATCAACAACGATGGAAACCACTCGCTCCCCCTACAGACCCTGTTGACTTTATTGATGGGCTTGAACCTTTCTTACGTAATGGTAGTCCACAAAATTCTGGTTCTATTGTTTATTTATACTCTGCCAGCTCATCCATGAAAGGCCGCTGCTTTTCATCTGCTGATGGAGATTTCTTAATCGTACCGCAGGATGGAAGCCTTTTAGTAACTACAGAATTTGGAAAACTAGAAATTTCTCCTAGCGAAATTATTGTAATCCCACGTGGTATTAAGTTTTTTATTGAACTCTTGTCTTCTCACGCAACCGGTTATGCCATCGAAAATTTTGGCGAACCTTTTGAAATTCCATCCCTCGGTCCGATCGGGGCAAATGGATTAGCAAATCCAAGACATTTTTTTGCTCCTGTTGCGCATTTTGAAAAAGCTAGTACACCTTTTGTTTGGGTTCATAAATTTCAAGATCATTTATATAAAGCAGACCTTGACCACAATCCAATGAACGTAGTTGCTTGGTACGGAAATTACTATCCTTACAAATATGATTTAAAGCTTTTTAATACTATTGGCACTGTAAGTTTTGATCACCCAGATCCGTCAATTTTTACGGTTCTTACCTCCCCGACCCAAACACCGGGGCTTGCTAATGTGGATTTTGTGATCTTTCCAGAAAGATGGATGGTTGCCGAGGGCACATTTAGACCACCTTATTATCACCGAAATATCATGAGCGAATACATGGGACTTATCACTGGAATGTATGATGCAAAGAGTGATGGATTTGTACCAGGTGGCGGAAGCTTACACAATGCTTACTCTGCGCATGGTCCTGATAAGAATACATATCAAAAAGCCATTTCTGAAACTTTAAAGCCCGTCAAACAAGAGGGCACTCTTGCTTTTATGTTTGAATCCTCTCAGGTCTTTAAGCCCACACAAAACCCTACACTTGATGACTTAGAAGATACTAAGTATCAAGATTGCTGGAAGGGTCTTGAAATGGCGGATTTTTAGTTATTGCCTTCGATTAGCTTTTCACGAACCTGCATAGATAATCCTCTTTCAGGATATTCTTTAGCAAATGCCCGTAGTCTATTTTTTTGCGCTTCATTTAAGTGAGGTATAATATCCTCACTTAAAAAGTATGCTTCCTCGTTAACGTCTAAAACTTTATCTAAATAAATATCGATAACCTTCGGTGCAATATGTACGTTCTTGTAATCTATATTAGTAAAATAACTTAATGCCTGTTCTCTTGGTTTTGTATCTAATATTTTTCGTAGCTCTGCAACATCAGCATCAGTTTTAAAAAGACCGACTAAATCTACGGTTTGATAATAATTCTCAGAATCATAAAGTTTTCTTGTCATTTCAATAGCATTTTTAGTTAATAATTCAGATCTTTCCTCTAAGCGACCAGCAGCAGATAGTACCTGCATTCTACTATCCCAATCAGACCCTTCGTACAAATCGCCCGCTTTGTACAAGATCTCTAAGCCTTTTATGTTGTTAGTTCGTTCATATACACCTGCTAGTGAAAATTGAAATGCAAGCTTGTATTCAGGATTTTTTTCTTCTAAAAACTTCCTACGCATCTGTGGTTCCATTTTTTGAAAATCTTCTGGAGTGATCTTACTAGCTAAAACATAGTAATAGATCGCTTCGTCCTCTGCGCTACCTTTTTTCTGACCAGCTATGCTAACTAGCTTAGAAGATACTTCTTGCTTACTTTCATCTGCTATATTTATACATTCTAGAGTTGCAATCCCTTGTTTAGTGGTTAACTTTGACATATTAAGATCTGAAGACGTAAAGGTTATCTTACACCTCTTTCCCTACACG
>JAGRAL010000133.1 GCA_020434605.1 Bdellovibrionales bacterium | reverse complement strand
TTTATGTCTTGTCTACAGAATATGCCAGGCTCTGCAATATTTTTTGGACAATCGATAGTTTTAGCTACCCATTCTTTTGTAGATGCTTCGTTATAATCTAAAACTTCAAAGCTCTTATCACTATTAATTTTTAAAACAAAAGAGTGTGATTTAGTATCAGACAAATCAGGCATCTCTTTGAAAGAAACAATGCGATAGATAGAGTTTTTTTCTATTCGCAAAAAATCAAGAGTCCCAACGTGCCACTCTCTTAAGACTTTTCCATTTGCATCAATTTCTTTAAGTAATGTCGTTACATCTTCTGTTGTTTTTACAAAATTCAGATACAGCGTGCCGCATGGAGTTTCTATACTCTCAAATGACAGTTCACCAGCATAAATACTACCCTCTAATGGTAAGCCATACTTTTCTTTAAAGGCATTCAAGGCCTTAACTTGATCTGTTTCTTTCCATATTTTTTGCCACTCTATACCTGCCGTTGTATTTAAAAACTTAGATTCTTCTAAGGCAGGTGTCACGTTTGGATTGATAGTGGCAGAGCTGTTGTTGGTGTTTGAACTTTCCGGAGGTTCATTTTTTGCAACGTCTTTTTTACAACTCATATTGGAAAGTAAAACACTGAAGAAAAAAACAAGCGCGGCAAACCTCATAAAACTCCTAATTGATAGTACGACGGTAGCAAATACTTTTTATATTGCCAAGTTGCCATTAAAGGATCTGTTTCAAGAAAAAGTAAAGTAAAAACAGGCCTTATAGCCAGTGTCTAAAGAAGGGCGTGTAGGGCTTTGCATTCTTGTAAAAGCTTAGTCATAATAAGCACATGGATTGCATTTTTTGTAAAATCATCAATAAACAAATGCCGGCATCGATCGTCTATGAAGATGAAGACGTTATAGCTTTTAAAGATATTCATCCTGCGGCACCCACTCATATGTTGTTTGTGCCTAAGAAACATGTTGGGCGTTTAGATGACTTGTCTCCCGATCAAACACAAATAATTAATAACATATACTCTTCTATTTTAAGCTTTGTTAATTTACATGGTCTAAAAGAGAGTGGATTTAAGGTTCAGGTGAATGTTGGTAAGGGCGGCGGACAGGTTGTGTTTCATTTACATTTTCACTTATTATCTAACAAAAAGTTAGAGTTGTAGGTTTCTATGAGTCAAAAGCCGTGGCTAATAAAAGATAAAAGCGGCAAAATTTTTGGGCCGTATGAATATGTAAAGCTAGAGGCCTTTATAGCTAAGGGATTATTTTCTGGCGAAGAGATGATTTCAGAATATCCAGATGGCGAATGGTTTCCTATTACAAAAGATCTAAACCTATACACGAAACTTTTAGATCAGTTGGCAAAATCTCCAACCAAAAAAAAGCAAGAAGAAATTCAAAAAGAATTACTAGATGCAAATGCGCCAGATGATAGTGAGTCTAAAAAAGAAAGAAGTGTTAGTCAGAACCCTAGCGATGATGATTTAAGTGAAGTGCCCACAAATCCAACAATGAAGATAGAGCTAGAGGATGAACCAGAAGATTGGGTGGACACTACACACAATACTCACGCAACGACTACGTATGTGACTACGACAAAAACAATCGAGATAAAAGAAAGACGAGAAAAATCTAGTAACCGGATAGCTAGATTCTTGTTGGCTGTTCTAGTTATTATTGGAGTCTTGCTGTATCTAACTAGAAATTTTAAAATGCGTGGCACGGTAGATCTAGTTACGTTTTCAGTTCCGAATT
>JAGRAL010000132.1 GCA_020434605.1 Bdellovibrionales bacterium | reverse complement strand
ATAGTTTTTGGTGTAAGTTTACACTCACACTTAAGAACGCATCTGAAGGCGCCTTTCGTAAAATATTATCTACATTGCTGTAGATTAAATGCTTAATATTTTCTGAAGGCTGAAAATTACTGTAGTTAATCTCGTATGCAGCATCCATAAATTCCTCCTGCTTTTTTTAGTTTGATACATAATATGCACAAAACTAAACCCTAAGATTATTATACCTATTTCTCGCTTTTTGGCTTTATTTTTATAGAGTATGAAGATAACTTAACATATGGATTTAATAACGATTACAGCAATAGATGGTAACGCTCAGAAGCTAGACGGCGGGTCTATGTATGGAAATGCGCCACGCGCCGTATGGCAAAAATGGACCCCACCTGATGACCTAGGAAGAATCGATTTATCCTGTAGAGCAATGCTGGTTGAAATTGGTCCTACCAAAATCTTATGTGAAACAGGAATAGGAGCTTTTTTTGAACCAAAACTTGCTGACCGTTACGGTGTTCAAACACCCAGTACACACCGCTTGCAGCAAGAACTAGAGGCTATTGGAGTGCCACACGACACCATAGATTATGTGATTTTATCACATCTTCATTTTGATCATGCGGGCGGCTTATTTCCAGCTTATCAAGAACATATAAAAGATAAAAAGAAGCTCTTATTTCCTAAAGCAAAATATATCGTAGGAATAAAAGCCTGGGAGAGAGCCGAGAGTCCTCACCCTAGGGATCAAGCGAGCTTTATTCCTGAGCTTACTGAGGCCCTACACAAAAGTGGACGTTTATTACTGATTTCAAATGCAAAAGACTTATCACCTGAGATTCGACCTTATATTGATTTTTTTGAATCCAACGGCCATACTCCGGGACAACTACTAACTATTGTTAAAGGTCAGAAACGAAAAGTAATATTTACTGGTGATTTGATACCTGGTACACCATGGATGCACATTCCGATCACAATGGGCTATGACCGTTTTCCTGAAATGTTAATCGACGAAAAGACCCTTTTATATAGTTCATTAGATGAAAATAAAGATATGTTATTTTTTACTCATGACACAAAGACCAAGGCTGCTACTTTTAAAAAATCCGAAAAAAGAAAAATCGTTGTTGCCGAATCCTGGGATCGTCTTCATAAGTTTGAGATTTAGATCTTCTTTTTTAAGTTTAAGATTTTATGAAAGTTTCTAATACGCGAAACATACAACTGCGGCTCACTTCCATTGGCATATCCATATTTTAGGGTTGAATAAATATCCACACGACTTAATAAGGGCAACAGCGCCTTTATATGAACCCACTTGTTATCTGGTAAGTTTCTAGTTTTAGCCAACGTCATTATATCATCTACATGACCATGCCCCACATTGTACGCAGCCAGTGCTACCCATGTTAAATCAGGCTCTGCAACTTGATCCTTAAATCGATTCTTTAGCCATAAAAGATATTTTGCTCCGGCTATGATACTCTCGTAAGGGTCAGTCCGATCTTTGACTCCCATTCTTTCTGCCGTTACCTTTGTTAACATCATGGGACCTTTCACTCCTGTCGGACTCACAGCCTCCTTGTCCCAATGCGACTCTTGGTAAGAAATGGCGGCTAACAATTTCCAATCCAATCCTGTGATTTTTGCCGCTTTTAAAAAAATTGGTTTCCATTTAAGTAATCTATTTTTAATTCTATCTTCAAATACTTTAACATCATAATAATCAAATTCAGGTGCAATAAAACCAAAGTACTTAGCTGTCAGGTCCTGCAAACTTCCATCTTTTTGTTTTTTTCCAATCCATTTATTAAAGATTCTTTCTAACTGATAGTTATCTTTTTTTACAAACCAATGAACTCCCTCTTCAGGACTTAATGCAAACGCAATCTGAAGATCAGGCATCATCCTCTGCTGCAGCGATAAAGTATGAGAGTCAGATACAGTACAATCAATTTTTTTATTATTTACTTTAGCCAGTAGTTCTTCGGTAGATATGTTTTCCTCTTTCCACTTTAAACCTTTTAAGACTGTCGATAAATCTTTTAAGTAAGTAGCATAACTTGTATCCATCCCTACTACAAAATTTAGCTTTGATAAGTCATTTCTATCTTTTGGTTTTTTTCCAAAGCGGTTACATACGACTTGTTGTTGAGTTCTATAGAAGGTTTTAGCAAACCGATATTTTTTTTCTCTCTCATTTGTCAGAGTTAATCCTGCGCCAATAAAGTCACCAATTCCTTGATCTAAATACTCAAAAGCCTTACGGCTTGTTTTTGCAGTCATTACTCGAATCTGCAAACCTTGATCTTTAGCAAACATTTTGGCTAACTCATACTCATAGCCAATCCACTCATTGTCTTTATCTGAGTAATAGGTAGATAGGGAGTTTTTAGTGATAAAAATGACAAAGCCTCTTTTTTTTAGTTTTTCTAAATAAGAGGCTTCACTTTGAAAACGCTCGCAGCCAATGCTTACGAGTATAGATACTATTAGTAATAACTTAAAATACATTACATGATGATAGAAAATTTTTGTCTAACGGGCAATGGTTGACCGATATATTGACCATCACGTTTAAGTTGAAGACCGCCTCTTTGACCAGGTTTGCCTCCTACAGAAGGACAAAATTGCCCTGTTTTACAATAGCTACAATACGAATTCGAAGGTGGAAGAGAACTACAAGTTACCGTAGGCGTTTCACCTGTACTTCCACCGCCGCCATAAACACCAGATTTTGGAGACGTTTGCCCTGCTACAGCTGAGTCACCAGTGTTTTGTTCACTTGTGCCTTTCGCTTGTTGGCCAGTGTCACCGTTTGTTACTACAGTACACACTGCTCCAAACATTCCGTGATTACAATCTATATAACTAACCGTACTTGTTTCTCCAGGATATGTAACACCGCCCCCTACTGGCGTTGCCGTAGGTAAGGCACTAGTTGTAGTTGTGGTACGGCCATCAATTTGTGCTGGCGTTGACGTTGGATTTGGATATGTATAAGAAACCGGAGCCTCTTGCTGGTATTGTGCAAATGCTTCTGATGGCGCTAACCAGTCCAATAGCGATGGTCTTTTGATTACACTTGATAAGACAGTAGATGAGTCAAGCACTCGATTCTTTAAGCCCGGGCTTAAATAAAAATCATTTAAACCTTTACGCCATGTTTTTAAAAATGATTTTGTTTTAGCTTCGGCATAGCTTGTCTTTTTTTCGATTGTTACATTACTGGCAAATGAAACCGTTGAACAGTATTCATCACCTGTATCTTCTCTTTTAAAACAAACAGGTGAGTTATTAGAGCAAAAGTATTTACCCGTTGCGCCTGTGACCTGCTGCGGAGCACTGCCGTCAGGGCAAGGTGCTGCAGAGGCATTTGCCGACATACCCATATCATAAGCTTTTCTAGTTGCAGTCGCGAATGACTCCATAATGTTAATGAGTTGGTATGCTTCTTTAATGCGAGCATGATATTTAGCTTGATTCAGAGTATACACGTAAAAGGTAGATAGCGTAGTGGTTATAGCTATCGTGAAAATCATGGCGCCCATCATGGCCATCATGCCTTGCTGATTATTTAAAATTTTTAACGCCTTCATTTAACACCTCTTACGTACAACAATTATTAAGCCCATTATATCATAAGAAAAAATACTTTTATAGTTTTCGTCAATTTACGTCTCAATTTGAGATTTCACTGTTTTATTGAACGTCCGTGAATATAGGCGGTATAAAACGATAATAATAGACTCCACCATGAATACTTCGAGATTGACCAGCGGCCGTTTTAACTAGAGCTTTATTATTTCTTAAGCCTACACTAAAGCGCATGGAAACATCAGAGCTAGCTACTCCATCAATGCAACCTCCAGTTGCATCATTTGGCAAGGGTACACACCATCTTTTATTATCAGAGGATGATCTGTGATAACGTGTAGCCATATCCACATCTACACCTGTAAATTGAAATGTCCCATATATAGATTCTACGTTAACTCTTAAGTCATACTTAACAACCTGGCCGTAACTAATATCATCTAAGCCAGCTGTCATGACAGTTCCAGGGGTAGTGTTTAAATCAAAGTAGATTCGCCCTTCTGTATTTGGCCTTGGCAACTCTAAAAAGATGGTTGTAGGTAATAACTCCGAAGGGATACTAACACCGGCAGCATTAAAGCCAGTACTCCACTCTCTTTGAAATGAAGCTACATTTGATATCACCGCAGCTCCGCCCGTATTGGTGGTAGTGGTAAAATCAGGAATACAACCGTTAATAGCACCCACACTTACAACACACTTAGGTGATGGCGGATTAAGAGATACCGGGTCCACTAAGTTCACTGCTTGTGACATTACGTTTTTGGTGTGATACGCCATCCACAAAACATTTTCTTGGGCTGTATTCATATTCACTAAGATTGTAAACTGTTGAATGGCAAAAATATAAATACCAGCTATACCCATACTAACGACAACACTCAGACCTGACGCAACCATGATTTCAATGAGCGTCATACCCTGATTGTTCAATAAGGTTTTATTATTTCTTTGAAGCTTCGATAGCCTTCTTTTTTTGAAGGCGGTTTTGTCTTCTAATTTCTGCATGTTCATAGCGGCGTTTTTCCTCATCGGTCTCTGGTAATATTTTCGGAATTTCAACAGGTTGACTTAAGCTATTTAACGCCACAAACGTTAGGTACGCCGTGGCCGTATGAAAATACTCACCAGTGATTGGGTTCTCAGCATCAATTCTTACACCGATTTCCATGGAGGTTTTAAAAACACGATTAACAGATGCTTTAAGGTTTACAACCCATCCCTTTTTAACAGGAGCGACAAAATGTAGGGCATCAATAGAAGCTGTAACGACTTGAGACATTGAATGTCTTTGTGCTGCGATAGCAGCGGCGATATCGATCCAAGACATGATAACGCCACCAAATGCTGTGCCGAGGGCGTTGGTGTGAGTGGGAAGAACCATTTCCGTCATATAGACTTGTGACTGACGCACAGTCCTTAACCCATCAACACCCATCGGCTACAAAACTAGATAGATGACTCAGAACCAGGTTCACGATCCGTAGGGATACGACCTAAGTTCCCTGCGCCACCGCTTAAACTTAATTCTTCATCATTGTTTAAAGCTGTTGAATGAAAACCCTGACCGTTATTAGCGGCTGGATTTACTGTAGTGTTACCTGCAGGAATCGTATTGTTGTTTTGCTGACCAGCGTCTGCAGAACCTGTTTCCACGAAACTTTGGTAAGGCATACACCACACGATCAATTGTGCACGTGATTTTACACTCATCTTTTTATAGATGTTTGTAAGGTGAAATTTTACCGTCTTTTCTGTAACAAACAATTGGTTTGCAACTTCCTTGTTGGACAGACCCTTCACTACTAACTCTGCTACTTCGGCCTCTCTATTTGATAGACCTTTTTGTGTGAGGATATCTCTGAGCATCCGTGCTCCCTCCGTTAAATGGTTTTTAGTTTTTAAAATGGAATTTACTTCCCCTATATAAAAGTCTGACAAAGATTAAAAATAATCGCAAGGCCTTATGTCGGAATTCAAAAAAAAACTAGACCGATGATTGTCTGGTAGAGTTTATGGACTATTTTTTAGAGATTTGTTGTAAGACACAGCTTATTCTTAATCGGTTAATTTTTGGAAAATTTTATTAAATCTAGCTACTTAGCACTGTATTTTTTAAATACTAATTAGCATCATTATTAGCTAAATCTTTTAATCCCACTAAATAATTTAAGGCCTGAATCGGTGTCATTCCCTCAACTTCTACTGCCTTTAAGTCTTCAATCCATGCTGGATCAGCAGTTTGTAAGTCCTGAGTAAACAAGTCCATTTGCATAACTTTTGGCTCAGTATTTTGTCCTGACTCTAGTGAGTTTAAAATAATCTTTGCTCTGTCGGTAATGCTTTTGGAGAGTCCAGCAAGCTTAGCTACATGGATACCGTAGGACTTACTAGCAGCCCCATCTTTTAGTTTATACAAGAACTTTAAATCCCCATCACGATCTGAAATAGACATATGCGCATTTTTTAACCTTTGATTTGTCTGCGCTATACGAGTCAGCTCATGGTAGTGAGTCGCAAAAAAACCAAACGAAGAATTCTTATGTAACATTTCTTCGAGTATAGCCTGCGCCAAGCTCATTCCATCAAATGTACTCGTTCCTCTTCCTATTTCATCCATGATCACTAATGACTTTGTCGTAAGAGATTTAAAAATTTCAGCAGTCTCTACCATTTCGACCATAAATGTAGAGAGTCCTTCGCTAAGTGAATCCGATGCGCCGATACGGGTAAATATGCGATCGATCAATGGAAGCTCTGCCGATTTTGCCGGAATGTATGAGCCCATTTGCGCCATAATCTGACAAATTGCCACTTGTCGCATGATAGTACTCTTACCTGCCATATTGGGACCAGTCAGTAGCATAACTTCGCCCGAAGCCATATCAATATCATTAGGTACAAAGACATCCTTTTGTAATTGTTCAATCACTGGATGTCTTGCTCCCTCTATCTTCATCTTCGAATTCGCCAAGACACGCGGTCTAACGTATTTTCTTTCAACCGCTAGGTAAGAAAGTGAAGTATAGACATCTATTTCTGCCCACTGCCCTGCTATATCTATTAAATATGCTCCTTGCGCTAAGATCTTATCCTTAATTTCTTTAAAAACGGCATTTTCTAACTCAAACCTTTTTGCTCGCGCAGATAATATTTTTGTTTCTAAGTCTTGCAGAGCCTCAGTTGTAAAGCGCTCAGCATTAGTAAGGGTTTGTTTTCTGATGTAGGTTTTAGGGATTTTATCTTTGTGAGTATTCGTCACCTCTATATAATAGCCAAAAACTTGATTGTAGCGTATTTTTAACGAGCTAATACCAGTAGCTTGTCTCTCAGTTTCTTCCATCTGTAAAATTTTATCTTCCCCGTGCGTGGTCAGATCAATCCACTCATCTAAATCTTTTCTAAACCCTTTTTTAACAAAATAATCTTTATTAAAATGGAGTGGCACCTCATCCATAAATGCTTCATTCACGATACTCACAATTTGGTCAGCTGCTCGAATACCACTTTCGCTATAATTATAAAAACGAGTTTTGGAAGCTAAGACCAAGCCTTCTTGTAAAGACTGGGCAAGCGATTGTAAGTCCCGTGGGTTAGCATTTGGATGACAAATTTTACCCAAGCGTCTTTCTATATCTCCCATATTAGACAGATGCTCTCTGATTACTTTAACGCCTGGGCTTTTTGGCGAAGGGTTAAAGTTTTCAATCCAAAATGCAACTTGCCTTTGTCTGTTTTCAATACTTGCCTGCTCTAGTAGTGGAAACAATAACCACTGTCTAAGAAGCCTAGCCCCAACAGAAGTTTTTGTTCTGTCTATCGCATGAAGTAGAGAGCCTTGGCGTTGTCCAGAGTAGGTTTCTAAAATCTCAAGATGCTTTACGGTGTTAGCGCGCATTTGTAAGT
>JAGRAL010000131.1 GCA_020434605.1 Bdellovibrionales bacterium | reverse complement strand
TTGATTACATCCATATCTCTAAGAGGGTCAATGCTTCCTTCAACGTGAACTACATTATCATCTTGAAAACAACGAACCACATGCAAAATCGCATCTACTTGTCTGATGTGACTTAAAAACTGATTACCCAAGCCTTCACCTTGTGAAGCTCCCTTTACCAGTCCTGCTATATCCACAAATTCCATAACTGTAGGAACGACAGATTTTGGTTTTACGAACTGGCAAATTTGAGTGATGCGCTCATCAGGTACATGTACTACTCCGACATTGGGATCTATTGTACAAAAAGGATAGTTAGCCGCTTCAGCAGGAGCTTTAGTAAGAGCTTTAAACAAAGTACTTTTACCTACATTAGGAAGTCCGACGATTCCACATTGCAAAGCCATTACATAACCACCTTTTTATTATTAAAATTATTACTCGCTTTTAAAAAGCCTTCAGTTAAAAAAGTATAAACGCCTTCACGGCATAAGTCTAAAAGTTCTGGCATGTACTCCATCTCTTGTTTAGAAAAAATTTGTAGTACATGAGCGGCTGTATCTATTGCCGGATTCGAGGACCTACCAATGCCGATTCTAAGTCTGGCAAAATTTTGTGTTCCTAGATGTTGTATGATGCTTTTAATTCCATTATTACCGCCAGCACTTCTATCTTTATGAAATTTTAAGTGTGTGTAGGCAAGATCTACTTCGTCGTGCAAAACTAAAAGATTCTCAATATCAATTGAGTAGTAGCGCATAAGCTCGCCAACTGCTTCACCTGACAAGTTCATAAATGTCTGAGGTTTTACAAATAAGACTGGCTGATCTTTATATTTTAACTTAAAAACGTGGGCTTTTTTTTCGGTTTTTGCTGGAGGTGAGTCGAAGTCTTCTAATATATCGTCAATGGCCAAAAAACCAATATTATGACGGGTATACTTGTATTTATCTCCCGGATTACCGAGTCCAACAATCATGTGCATAAATAAAAAAGGGCAGTTACCTGCCCTTTCCTTATATCATATAGGTTCAATTACTTCTTATCAGTCTTTGCACCAGCAGCAGGAGCGGCAGCAGCAGCATCCGGAGTACCTGTAGCAGAAGGTACATCAGCCGGGCTAACAGCAACAGCAGGAGTAGCTTCTTCTTCTTTAATTGTATGGATATTACAAATTGTAACATCAGCAGGAGTAACAATTGTCACACCTTCTGGTACTTTTAAGTCAGATACGTGAACAGCTTCATCAAGACCAAGATCAGTGATATCGTATTGAATTTTTTGAGGGATACTTTTTGGTAAACACTCAACTTCTACAGTGTGGTTGATGAATGATAAGTTACCACCCTCAGCTTTAACACCTTTAGGAGTACCTAAAAGTTCGATAGTAACAGAAACAGTAATTGTTTGGTTAGCAGCGATAGCTACTAAGTCTACGTGTACAGGCTTTCTGTTTACTGGGTGTACAGTAACTTCTCTCATAAGAGCATTTAGGCCATTTAATTTTTTATCATCAGAAGTTAAAACAAAAATCGGGTTTTGGCTTAATACTTTTTGGTACTTAGCAATCAATTTTTGTTCAATAGCAATTGGCGTACTTTCAAGGTCACGTCCGTAGATAACTGCTGGAGTCCACTCTGTAGCACGTAGTTTACGACTGCCAGATTTGCCTACTTCTCTTGAATTTACTTGTAATGTGATCTCACTCATTTCTTTAACCTCTCTATAAAAACATCGCGCTAACTGACTCATTACCATGGATACGCAAAATCGTTTGGGCTACCACGGGTGCTACAGAAACTACCTCTATTTTACCGCAATCTTTTGCTGCCTGGTGCAAGGGTACGGTATCCGTAACCAAGATTTTTTCGATTTGGCTATTTTGTAGCCGAGAAATCGCCGGGCCCGAAAGTAAAGGGTGAGTCGCTATGGCAAAGACCTTTTTTGCACCATTTCGTACCAAACTGTCAACTGCTTCTGTAAGAGTTCCAGCAGTATCTATCATATCATCGACAATGATGGCGACTTTGTCTTTTACGTCACCGATTAAGTGGAATGCCTTGGCCTCATTTGGCCCAGTGCGTCTCTTGTCTATAATTGCTATAGGGCACTCTATCCTTTTTGCAAAAGCTCGGGTTCTTTCCACTCCTCCAGCATCAGGGCTAACTGCTACAAAATCAGCTCCAAATCCATAGGATTCTCTCCAGTTTCTAGCAAGTGTAGGGACAGCAAATATATGGTCCACAGGGATATTAAAAAAGCCAGCAATCTGGCCTGCGTGTAGATCTACCGCTAACATTCGGTTGGCCCCTGCAGTGGTAAGCAAGTCTGCCATAAGTTTTGCTGAAATAGGTGATCTTGGAGCCACTTTTCTGTCTTGTCTAGAATAGCCGTAATATGGAGTAACAGCTGTGATTCTAGCAGCAGACGCCCTTTTAAGAGCGTCCAACATAATGAATAGTTCCATGTAATGTTCATTGGTTGGAGGACAGGTGGGCTGAATAAAAAATACGTCAGCTCCTCTTACATTCTCTTGAATTTCTACTTGTACTTCGCCATCTGCGAAACGTTTCAACATCACGTGACCTAAATCCACATTGGCTTCGTTTGCTACTTTTTGAGCAAAATCCATGTTGGACTGTCCTGAGAATATTTTGATAGGTCCCATATGCCTATGAGACTTACCGAACCATGATGAAAATGTCCATGGAAAAGCTAAAGTCTTGCATCTTTCTAAAAAAAACTATTAGTATAGCCCCATTCATGACAACAGATAAAGATTTAAACAAAATACCAAAAGAAACTTTATTATTAATGTACGAGAATATGGTGAAATCCCGTGTGCTTGAAGAGCGTTGTATTCGCTTATACAAGATGGGTGATGCCTATTTTTGGATTGGCGGAGCTGGAGAAGAAGGCTTTGGCGTACCACTAGGCATGTTAGCTGATAAGGGCCAAGGCCCTAAGCATGATTGGTTGCATTTGCACTATCGTTGTACACCAACATTGGTGGCAATGGGAATGCCGATGGTGGATAGCATTCGCCTAATAATGAATAGAGCAACAGATAGATCCACTGGTGGACGTAATTTTTCAAGCCATTATGCATATCCTGAGTGGAATGTGGCGCCAGTTACTTCTCCCATCGAAGTGCAATATGTCATTGCCCTCGGAACAGCTTGGGTGCAAAGAAGGCATAAATCTAAAGGAATCACTATCGTAACAGGTGGAGATGCAGGAACAGCTGAGGGAGACTTTGCGTCTTGTTTAGTATGGGCTTCAAGAAAAGGTTATGAACTTCCTATGTTTATAGTCGTTACCAATAATCGTTGGGGTATCTCTACATCATATGATGGTCAGCACGGTGAAGAAAGAATAGCTGATAGAGGAAAAGCCTTTGGGATGCGAACAGAAGTTATTAACGGCAATGACCCTGTTGAGTCATATTTAAAACAAAAAGAGTGCATGGATTACATCCGAAAAACAGGTAAGCCACTATTAGCAGAGTTTGCAGTATCTCGTCTCTACGGCCATTCGTCAGCCAGTGGAGCAAACTACGTAAAAGAAGAAGACGATCCTGTTAAACTTTTTGAGCAAAGATTAATCCAAGCAAGCCTACTTACAGAAAAAAAGGCAGCAG
>JAGRAL010000130.1 GCA_020434605.1 Bdellovibrionales bacterium | reverse complement strand
CTGCGATGGCGACCATGACTTCTATCAAACCAAAACCTTTAGATTTTTGCATTACACTCCAGTAGAAACATATCGGTTTTTCTAATGCGTTTATTAAATCAATTATCTCATGACGAAACAATTGCTTTTAATTTACAGAGTCCTTTATAGAGGTAATTTTACATGAAACTGGACCCTGGGTTTAGACTTAGCTTACGAAAAATACCCGTAAGAACTGTTATTTTTTTAAGGTAATTTAGCATATCTACTTATACTTATTTCAATACGCTCTCAGTAAGTACTAAAAGCATCAAACTGAGTATTTTTTCTGTATATTCCGCGAGAGATCTTTTTAATGTTCGTGCAACTAAAAAAAGCATCTAGAGGGGAATCCATTGAAGCAATTTATCGTCGCTACTAGTATATGTTTAGCCTATTTATTATTAAATACATCAGCCTACGGCTCAGAAGTTGGTGCAAAGTCAAACAGGGCTTTTCCTGCAAAATATGGTGGATTTATTGCTACCTGGGACGGTCGCGTTGTTATATTTCCTAACCACATAAAAGACTCTTTATATAAATGGGATGCTTTTGCTCTTAGGTATGAGGCAATTAAGACAAATGATAAAGGTGAACCCAATTTACTTGATCCTTCTGTATACTCTCCTCTCGTAACACTTGATGGTGATTTTCCTATCGATAGCCCTAACAACAAATTAAATGCGCTAAACCGCATGCATTTAGCGGTAGCTCCAGACACAGACTTCAAATTAAATCCCTACCCGTCTGATGAAAAGGGAAAACCCGTAAGTAACCTGAATTCAATATATAAAACCTATAGACTCTACATCATAGGTACCGCTGGCTCACTTAAAAGTTATCAACCTAACAAACCTATTCCAGATTTATTAGTTCAGAGCACAGCTGAGATCATTACTAAAAATGGCGGAACCAAAACAGCAGAAATAGTGTCTGCAAAAATTTTAGCAGAAGGTAAACCCGTTAAAAGTAGCATAGATAGCGAACCTTTTTTTGGTTTTGAACCAACACTTTCTAACGATGGTAGATTGGTACTTTGGGGTGGGCATCCGATTAATGGCGGGATACACTTTATTATGTATAGCTTTAATCCCACTCCAAAAAATAATTTAACATGGTCAAAACCAAGACATCTAACAAGTATGTATTGGGTGCATGGAGCTGGATCAGCAAACGAGCCGGTAATTGATGGAGTTAAGTTTTCAGATCGTTATCCAATTGCAAAACAACAATTAAGGGATGCCTATGGAAATTACTTTGCAGCAGAAGACGGATACCCTGGCGCCTACCCATGGTTAAGCCTTGATAATAGTGATTTATTTTGCCCGACAGTTGCTACATTTTTTGCTGCAAGAAGATCTGCTTTTAGCGTCATTGGTGCCTCTACAAATTACGCATCAAGAAATATTGATGGTGCAGTTAACTTAACTAGAGCTAATGTTACTGGTAGAGCAGATGTTTGGGAGGCGACACCAGAAGGAAAAGAGCTTAGCGAAAAATATAATAAAATGACGGATGAAAATGGAAGACCTTTTGGTACTAATGGTTTTCAGCGAATCATGATCGCACCTTTGATGCAAATCCCCTCTATGTGGACCCCCTTCACTGAGTCTACAGAAAGATATCAACTGCCGTTTACAAACAAAAAAAATACGTATGGTTTCTTAATGTCTCATAGCAATCGATATGTCGAGGTAAGTTTACCCGAAATATCTGACAAAGACTTTGTATTAAATCTTCCGATGAATGAGGCAATTGAATTTGATAAAAAATATTTAAAAAAGATGGCAGAAAGCCGTGATGTAAAAAGCTGGAATGATGTATACAATATGGCTAGATATGATCCCCAAAGCACTCCTGATTTATCAGGCTTATTTCAGACTGGAAAATTATCAGCAGGCGCTGAATTTCCTTATGAATATAATGATGCAGTTAAAAAATGGCGAGAGTCTAGAGTCTTAGTAGATAGGGCCGTGGGGATCGAAGGTAATTCGGTTTACTTTAGACCAAAATCATACATAACAGTAGCCACAAAAGAACTTGCTCTTGAAAAAATAAGACAATCTAAAGAAATGAATATTTCTTTCTTTTTAAGAA
Organism: Bdellovibrionales bacterium; assembly: GCA_020434605.1. Classification (GTDB taxonomy): domain Bacteria; phylum Bdellovibrionota; class Bdellovibrionia; order Bdellovibrionales; family UBA840; genus JAGRAL01. The sequence continues at coordinate 3,272 of JAGRAL010000130.1, read as the reverse complement.
AGTACTCAACCTTAGACAACGAATCCATTTTACAGTGGGAAAAATTTATCTCAGTAGAAACTGATGAAAACAAACTTGTGATAAAAAATTACCAGTACGGCAATTGGATAGTTGTTGCTGAGCCAAAAATTCATATAGCCCCAAATAAATGGTATCATTACAGCCTAAATGTAAGTGCAAATAAAATTTCACTATTTATTAACGGTGAAAATGTAAGTGAGACAAAGATTTCATTAGTGATACCGAGTATTGCAAAAAATATTTGGATAGGGCCATTTTCTAGCCAAGCTCCATCAAGAGCGGCCGTTTATTCTTTAGACCAAGTCAGTATCTCGCGCGTTGTTCGATCTGAAAATGAAATCAGGGACTTTGCATTGATAGATACAGATAATCGCATCAAAAATGTTGAGCAAACAAATGAAAAGCAGATAGATTTAGGCGACAAGCTATTTCATGACCCAATACTTTCTAGTAATCAAATGATTAGCTGTGCAACATGCCACGTTCCAAACAATCATTTTGTCGATAGTCTTCCGATAGCTACGGGGGTAGAAGGAAAACAGGGAACTAGAAATACACCTACTGTTTTTAACATTGCTAGGATGTCACGACTTATGTGGGATGGACGCGTGAATAGTTTAGAAGAGCAGGCACTAATGCCAATCCAAAACCCCAATGAGATGAACTTACCCTTAGAGGAAGCGATTAAGAGGGTAAAAGAAAAGTATTTAGTAGAATTTAAAGAGGCATTTAATCAAGAGCCAACTCCAGACAATTTAGGTCTAGCTCTAAAGGCATTCCAAGCATCTATTAAAAGTCCTCCTACCAAATTTGACACTCGTGAATTCACTGAAGAAGAGATCATGGGTTTTGGAATCTTCTCTGGCAAAGGACGATGCACAACATGCCACAAAGGACCTTTGTTAACAGACCAAGATTTTCATAATATTGGCCTATTAAAGAATTCTTCACTTTCGGATAATGGTCGACAAGATGTTACCAATCGAGTGAGTGATTACTTTAAATTTAGAACACCTTCACTTCGCTTTGTATCTAAAACAGCTCCTTACTTTCACGACGGTAGAGTAAATAATCTAAAGGAAGTAATTTTATTTTATAATAAAGGTGGAGATATCAAAGATGTTAATAATGAATTGGTTCCGCTGGGTCTTAGTGAGAGTGAACAGAGAGCGCTTGAGGCATTTTTAGAGACACTATAAAATATAAAGCTCGCCGTAAATACAGCGAGCTTTATTAGACTAATGATTAACGTTTAAGATTAATGATCTCTTCTAACAATGAATCTGTTGTTGAAATCGTCTTCGCATTTGCCTGAAACGATCTCTGATTCTGGATCAGGTTAACGAATTCATTCGCCAAATCCACCGTAGATCTCTCTAATGACTTAGAGTAAATTTGACCACGTCCGTTAGTATTTGGTCTACCAATCGCCGGTGTACCTGAGTTTTTTGATTCTTTAAATCNGTTATTACCCGCTTTAAATAAACCTTCAGAGTTTTCAAACTTTGCCAAAGCAATTTGGAATAGATCTTTAGTATTACCATTTGAGTACTGAGCAGACAATGTCCCCTCATCGTTAAATGATAAACTAAGAATTGTACCAGCCGAGTAACCATCTTGCTTCCAGTTATGTAGATCCGAAGCCGAACCGTATTGCTTAGTACCGATCTCGCCTTTTCCTTTATCAGTAGTTAATGAGTCACCAAAATCGATGGCAACTTTTTGATCAGGGAATGCTCCACCAGAGAAGTTAAAGTTGTTAAAGCTTTGCTCTTCCGTATCTAGAATACCATTTTCATTAAATGTGATTTGACCACCAACTATTTTCGAAAACTCACCAGCAGTTCCACCAGCAACTTCAGATCCATCAACTAAACCATTGTATTCCCAAGTTCTGTCGGCAGTTTTGTTAAAGTGCATGTACACCAGATGTTTTGTACCTTGCGAGTCATACATTTCAACACTTGTTGAAAACTGTGAAGTATCATGTGGATTCTTAATATCAAACTCTTTACCAATTGGTAGTTTAGAATCTAAGTTTAAGTGTAGCTCAATTTTTTCAGTAGCACGAGCTGGAATCAATGCTTGTGGAAACTGGATATTACCCATTTCAGCAGTAGTTTTTCCTTTATCGTCCACTTTAAAACCTTGTACTAACTGATTATCATTTGTTTTTAAATAACCATTTTTATCAAAAGTAAATGAACCGTCACGAGTAAAAGTTTGTCCATCAGAACCTCTTACCACGAAATAACCATCACCTGATAAAGCTAAATCTGTCGCCTTATCTGTATGATCAACAGTACCTTGTAATAAAATTGGGTTTACTGAACCAATCTTAACCCCACGGCCAACTTGGTTACCGCCCTCGATACCTTTTAGTGATTTAGAAACTAAATCTTGGAACTCCACACGACTTGATTTAAAGCCGGTAGTATTTGCGTTAGCGATGTTATCACCGATAACGTTAAGGGCTTCCCCTTGTGCTTTCATACCAGAAATACCAGTATATAATGATGTTAAAACAGACATTAAGGACCTCCTGTCCATTTCCGCCTCAGTCATTCAGCGGAAGGTTTGGAGAGCTTCATAATCAATCAGATTACGGCCAGCTCTACTAATTTAAATTATAAAATTACTGTACTATCTATGTTCGTAAAAACATTCTCCTTCATCATGCTCTGATCTAGAGCCGTCACCACCGTCTTGTTTTTAATATTAACAATCAATGCTGACGCGTTATCGAGAAGAACTAATGTTTCCTTAGCCCCTTTACTTTCTGCCTTCTCTACAGCCTTATTAAGTTTCGCTAACTGCTCTGGTCCCATATCAATGCCTCTTGATTTTATTCTTTCAACAGCATGATTTGAAAATTTCACTCCAGATAGTTGCGAACCTAATGCTTCCCCAAGCTGAGGTTTAGCAGTTAAGTTACTTTTTAAAACCTCTTCAAAACTAGGGCCTTTAGAACTAATCTCACCCTTTGGCGCTTGCGCACCAGGAGCGGGATTTAATCCTCCGACTCGATTTGAATTTAGGTTTGTCTTAATACTATCCATTTACTACTTCTCTTTTATTTTGTTAGATAACTCACGCGCCATAGGCACATGATCTAAATTACCTTTTGCTTGTCTACCTTTAGTTTCATCTACTGCCTCTGTTCTCTGCAAGTCCATATTTGTAATATCATGAAACTTCTTACTTTGATCCTGAGCTACAGCTGGATCAACAATTTGTTTCACATCACTAAA
>JAGRAL010000129.1:3655-8861 GCA_020434605.1 Bdellovibrionales bacterium | reverse complement strand
AAGGATGAGGTACTAGGTAGTTTTAACGAACAAAAAATCCTGGCACCTTTTGATGGATATATTTTTTTTCCAAAGTATCCTAACAGAGATGAAAATCAAAACGCACTTCTTCCACTTCCATCCCATTTGTTCGAGTTTGGAAAAGTATTAAATTCGTAGGGCTCTATCACCAAACCAAAATTTTCTAAGCTATGTACCTTAGAGATAGAGTTCAACTGCCGCAAACCATGTTCACTTTTATTTACAACAACGATAATTTGTACGGTTAAAAACAATAATCTTCTAATTGTCTCTAATGACCACTGCGGGGCACCAATTTGAATTAACATTTCAAGACGAAGTAAAGCTTCACTGGCTGAATTTGCATGCAAAGTTCCAATGCTACCGCTATGACCAGTTGAAAGTGCTAGTAAAAGATCTTTTGCTTCAGCTCCTCTGATTTCGCCTACAATTAAACGGTCGGGTCGCATACGCAAGCTTTCTTTTACTAAATCATTAAGGTGGACCGATTTTACTAACTCTTGTTCTTCATCATAGCTAACTAATTTTACTGAAGAATCATTAGGAATATGGAGTTCGTTTGTATCTTCTAAAATTAGACAACGCTCGTTATGAGGTAGTGAATTTAAAATTGCACCCATAAAAGATGTTTTCCCACTTCCTGTAGGGCCAACCACGAGTATATTTTTCTTTTCACGAATAATTTTCTGTAGAGATATTAGTTCATTAGGTTTTAAAAAATTGTTTTCGACAAAATCCTCTAAGGTCCAAGACTTAGTTTTTATTCTACGCAAGCTAATAATAAAATGATTCTGGCTTATGTGATCACTTGCTATGTGCACTCTAAAGTCTCGCCATTTGCCACTGATAAAGGGTCTCAGCAAACTGACATCTGCATTTAAGTCTCGACAAATTTCTTTTACAAATAAGTAGTATTGATGTTCAGATTCAAAATGTATATCTGAGGGACCAAGTATACCATCTTTTTCAACCCAAATATTACGGTAATTATTGATAGAAATCTCTGTTATGCCGAAGTCGTCTAGTAACTTTTGTAGTATCATTGCTTCTGTATCCTTGGTCTCACTAAAATTACTAGCTCTGTTTTATTATTTTGATAGTCTTCACTTCCAAATAACTTCCCTAGTATTGGAATATTTACTAAGCCAGGTAGACCTTGAGTAGACTTGCTATTAAATTCTTTCAAAAGTCCTGATATAACCAATGCTTCATTATCCTTAATAAAAAACTCAGATTGAATTCTATTAGTTAAAAAGCCTGGTAAACCATCTACTTTTTGACTGGCATCAAGCATTGATACTTCAATTTGTAGCTTTAGACGTAAACGCCTTTGCACATCGACAATAGGTAAGACTTTTAAAAGAATACCATAGGGCTTCCAGATAACTTCATTTCGTTTGTAGCCCATGGCTCTTAGTGGAATTTCACCTCCCGCTAAGAACTCAGCTTCTTTTCCACCTACTGATAAAATCTTAGGTGAGGCCAAGACTTTACCAAAGCCACTTTCTTCAATCGCTTGTAGATTCCATGAAAAGGGAAGAGTCTCAATATTTTTTTGACTTACTTGTATTTCGACATTGCTTGGCCAACCTATGCCGATTTGTGTGAGATCTTTTTTTCTAACCTCTGTAACGATTATTTCGGTCTCAATATTTGGGGTTGTAGAGATGGAATCCTTGTCTCCTACAAATATGAAACCATAATTTGAAAATCGTTTTGTATATGTTGCAATATCACTTTCAGCTATGAAGAACTTCAGGTGTGAGTTTAGATTATATGTTGGGAGTAGCACATTTTGCTGCGAAAACACATTCTCTAGATATGATGGCAGTTTTTCTAAATAGGATGCGTCTAAGTCTAGTTGGTTCTTATATGTATTATTGCATGACTCATTTTCTTCACCTAACATTGCTTTTTGAATTATTTCTAAGTCATCTAGTTTTAGTAACTTACCACTTAATATAGTACATCCGCCTGACCATCTTGTAGTCATTCCCCTCATCTTTTCTACTAACGCGTGGATCTTCTGATAGTAATTAAAGTCTTTCCTTTTAAGAGAGTATATTTGCCAAGTTTGTTTTGAGGTGTAGACACGCGTGAATCCAGATTTCTTGGTTACTATTTTATAGGCCCCACGAAATTGCATAATTTTTAATATGCTTCCGTCTTCTACAAAAACGGGTTCTTTATTTGATATTTTTAGGTCAGCGCTTTGTTTTTCGGACAAAATAATGTCCGTATTGTCCGAATTCTGAGCCCATAATAAATGTAAACTAAATAATAATAGAATTTGTGCCATAGGCACATGTCATTGCAAAAGCATGGCCATTAAAACTGTATAGAAGCTTCAACAGTATTATTTTGCGAACTAATCTGTAACTGAGTATTATGCGCCTTAAGTATAGCTTGTGATAAACTGATTCCTAAGCCTGTGGAGTTTGAATGATTCATTATTGATGGATCTACATAAAATGGTTTAAATATCTTGGCAATTTTCTCTTCATCTAAATGGCCAATGTTTTTTATTGATACTTTGTTAGCACTCCAATTAATGTTAATTGCTTCTCCATTGGGGCTGTACTTAATCGCATTTTTAACTAATTCATGTAGAGCTCTTGTTATTAAATTTGCATCTGCATCAATAAAGCTATCCTCTGCTTTAAAATCTAGGGAGATAGATTTTTTATCTAATTCTGGCTGCAAGCTAGAGATAATATTTGTAAGAGTATCTTTCATTGAAACTGATTTTTTTTGCAAAGTCAGATTGTCAGTTTGTGATTTAATAATAATTAAAGTGTCATCAATTAATTTTTGAAGACGGTCATAGCCAGCTTCGATTCCATTAAGCATAGTTTTTTGTTCACCATCATGAATCTCTTCTTTTAATAATTGAAGATAACTTGAAATAGAGGTTAGGGGAGTTTTTAACTCATGATTGATCATAATAACAAAATTACTTTTGGCTTGATCTAGTTCACTTAAGTTTTGATACGCAGTTTCTAGTTCTTTATTTTTTATTTTTAATTCTTTACGCATCATCGCAGCTTCGGCTGCCTTTTCAATACTAAGTTCTAACTGTGTGTTATCCCATGGCTTTGTTAAGTATAACTGAATCTTGGCATCGTTAATTGACTTAACAACAGAGTCTAAGTCAGTAAAACCGGTGAGTAAAATTCTGCTGGCATCGGGCTGAAACTCTAAACTTTGCTTTAGAACTTCTACCCCGGTTAGGCCCGGCATTCTTTGATCAGAAAGTATTACGTCGATAGATTGCGTGCGAATAATATCAAGTGCATCCTTACCATTCTCCGCGCGAAATATGTGATATTTTTTTCGAAATATTCTTTCTAGCGCATCTAAGTTGTATGCCTCATCATCGATGATTAATATATTAGGCTTCATGATATCTACCTATCGGATATTGATTTACAAACTAAAAGCACTTAGACCTAGGGCCAAGTATTTTTAAATGCAATCTAGGGGGATTCTAGAGACTGGACTTTGGTATAAATGAATCATAATCCTAATTCTTATTCTCTATAAGTTGGGCATAATAAATATAGGGAATGTCTTAGCTCTTCTTGAACTAGACCTCAATTTTTTAGACGTAATTTGTCTTGTTTCAGGTCAAGTTTAAAAAGACTAATGACGATAGGATGTTAACGAGATTTCTCGGTATCTCAAGGAGTGGGAATGCATTTCCGTAATACATTTTTAAGTCTTGCAATCGCAAGCACATTTTTTCTGGGTTATAACGCTAACGCGCAGATGGGGATGGGCTATTATGCTGGGGTTCCAAATTGCGAAATGGGCGGAGCAGGGTCGCTTACCAAAGAAGAAAAAGAAGATGCTCTTAAAGACAAGGCTAAGTACAAGTTCATAGAGAAAGAATTAACGAAAATAGAAAAAAATATTCAGCGAACTACAAAAAAGGATGCAGAAGAGTACAGCGGCGAAATTGAGACAAAAAAGAAAGCTCTTAAAAAGGCCATGGGTGATGAGCACTTTAAAGTATTTTGGAAGCGTTATTCTGGCGACATATCATGTAGTGCTGAATGTGTTAATAAAAAGAGTTGTAGTTTGACTGAAGGCTGTGATGCAAGAAGAGTTACTTGTGAGCCTTATGTGGCTTCTAGCGAAGTAGAGGGTAACTATGCGGTTGCATCTTCAATAAGTGATGCTGTTTTTAGCTCTGAGTCAGGATCAAAATTTTATACAAAAGATGAGTGTGCTGCCGAGGTTGCAAAACTAGGTGCGGGCTCACAAAGTAAAATATCTTGCCCTGAGGCTGGCATTTCTGGACAGAGTTTATATGAAAACATATTAGGTCTTGCTTCAGTAGAAGATCCTAAAGGCGCAGAAAGATTGTGTCGTGGTCAATTAAACAAATACACTGTCTGCGCATCAGCCAAACCAGAGGATCGTGCCAAGTGTACTGAAGCATTTGAAAGCTTAGATCAAGAATTGGTACAAGAAAATGAACGTTATACTGATCTATTAGCTGAATATGAATCTTTGGAAGAAAATTTAGCTGGAGTAGATTTTTACACTGAAGGTTCTTACTGCTTTGAGTGTCAACAAGCGGGTAATCGTCGTTTTGTAGATGATAGATCAGGCTTTAGAAAGTTTTTTGATACTGCAATGCCAATTCTTGGTGGTGCAGCAGCTGCTTACGGTGGATATAGATTAAATAACGAAGCTATCGATAGAGCTACTAATTTAGGTTTTACTACTAACCCAGCGCCATCATTTTTATCTTATGGGTGGCCAATGATTATGAACGGTATCTACGGTGGTATCGCCAGTGGTATTGGCTCGGGAATGTTTCAGTGTGGTAACACAATGGGTGGATTTTTCCCAGGTGGTGCAAACGGAATGATGGGTCCATACGGTATGAATGGTATGATGGGCCAAGGTGGAAGCGCGTTTGGTTATCCGTTTGGTCAAAGTCCTTACGGCTTTAATGGCTACGGCGGTGGACCATTTATGCCTGGTTTAGTGGGAGGTTACTCTGCTGGTCCATGGGGTATCGGTGGTAACTTAGGATACGGTGTGGGAATTCCACAAATTATGGGAATGCCAGGTGGTGGAGCTATGGGCTTTGCCGGTACAGCTGGTTTAGCTGGTGGATTTGGTTTTGCCGGAATTCCAGGAATGGGCGGAGCAGGTTTTGCTGGTTACGCTG
>JAGRAL010000129.1:0-3592 GCA_020434605.1 Bdellovibrionales bacterium | reverse complement strand
GTGGAGCAGGTTTTGCTGGTTACGCCGGAATTCCAGGAATGGGTGGAGCAGGTTTCGCAGGTTATGCTGGAATCCCAGGTGCTGGTGGAATCGGATTTGCCGGAATTCCAGGAGCGGGCGGAATTGGCTTTGCTGGATTATATAGTGTTCCAGGTGCAGCAGGTCTCGCAGGATATGCAGGTGTTGCTGGTGGTACGATTGGTTATGCAGGGGTTCCTGGTTTAGCGGGTGGTTATGGTTTAGCAGGTACGTATGGATCTATTGGTAGTGCCGCTGGTTTACAATATCAGCAGCAGTTGATCCAGCAGCAAATGCAACAGTACCAACAACAAATGGCTATATTGCAACAATATCAAGAATATGAAATCAACCGTCAACGTACTAGAAGTCAGTTGCAACAACAAATGCAGCAATTACAAATGCAGTTGTATCAACTAGAGTCTGGTGGTGGCATTGGTGGTATCGGCGTTGGTACTTTTGGTACAACAGGAGTTACAGGACAATCGTTCTTACCAACTCCTGGTGTTTACAATCCTGCCGGCAATCCAGCTAGATAATCTACTCTTTAGAAGTTGCAGTTGAACTAACAGGTCCTCCATCATCGGAGGACTTTTGATTTTTATGGATAAAATAAGCTGCAATTCCACCCACAACGGACCAGACAATAACATTTTTTTTATTTTTTTGCCACCACGTTGAGGATTGTTGCGTATCTATAATCTCATCTGCATTGGACGGGCTAAGATTAGTATCTAAAGACGTTATAGGACTGACCTTAATACCTTTTGGACTCCATTTTAGAAAAGCACTAACCTCTCCAGAGAATAACTCAGATTGATAGTTTGAGTGTACTAGTAAAATACGTTGTTTTGTTAGCGGTAAAGGAATGGTTAGGCCTTCGCTGTTAGTATATATGCGCCCGTTAATAATGAAGTATTTTACCGCTTCAAATTCTTTAGTTGGTTGCCACATATAAAAGTTTGATTGCAGGCGATTTAACTGTAGTAGAGCCTGCTCAATCAAAGGTGGCTCAAACAAATCCGTATCGATCTGTTTGGCTTGGTCAGGATCTAAGTAAATAAGTTGTGTAATGTAGTCGTCACAGCGCTGCCTATCAAGCTGACATAGTCTTAATAATGCATAAGATATTATTTTACGTTGATAATAATCCCAGTTGTCGTCGTATGCACGTAAGCTAAGTAACAAATATTTTTGTTTGGCTGCTTGTAAATCCCCAGAATAATAAGCTGTATTAGCAATACTCAGCTCATTGGTAAGATTTGTAGAGGTAGGGTAAAATTTTTTTAAATTCTGATCTGTATGAAACTCAATATCCATCCAACTAAATGCTAAAGCTAAAAATAGAAGATTAATCATTTTCGATACCTACTTGTATGTGTGATTGTTGTTTTTGTTCTTTTACAAAAACTGTTCCACTATTCTTTTCACCAGAGATACTAACAAAAAATTCTGTGTCATAAGCCGCTATGTATTTTGTTTGCTCGTCTTTCACTAAGACTGCGAATTGACTCGGGTTTTTAGGAGCTCGTATGAGCTTTATATTTTTGCCCACTAATTGTTGCTTGTGGTTTTTTTCTACGTACAGGTTTACGTACCCATAATTTCCAAAAATTGAGTCCAAGCTTTCAGAATTCTTAACTTCGATAGGTATTAATGTGTGATTTTTAGGTATAATTGTAACAAGATCGACATCTGCTGATCTACTGTTACCATCTTCAATGACAGGGTCGTTTTGCAAGAAATGTATCATAATGCTTGATAAGAGCAGTATGCCAACAATAGTTATGTTTTTTTTATGCTTCTTCGATATCATTACTTCACCTTAGCAAATCTATCTGTGGATGGTTTTAAGATTTGTTTTGATTGTGTCGTTAAAAACCAGGAAATAATTGCAACGGTCGAGATTAATAAAACACACTCTACAACTCCTTGCCCTTTATTAGCTTTGGGTCCCATTTTCGCTCCTTATAAAGACTAGCCATACACTGTCCCTTAATTTTTAAGTTTTTATTATTAATTGAAACATGCTTTCTCCACTCGATAACGAGGCTTTGCTTTTTTTCAAAACCTGGATAGGCGATATACATAGGGCTGTCTGACAGTGGTGGGTATTTTTCAGCTTTAATAAGAAGTGTGTTGTAGTTTAAAAAGCCGCCATTTTTTTGTTTTGATCTTACAGATTGGTTAGCAAGTTTCTCATTGCTCTTTATAATATTTAGTTGTTTTGCTCTAAATATTTTTTGGTCTAACTTTACTTTGTTAAAATATAAGACGGCAGCAGCTATCTGTGGTGGTGTTTTTGCCAGTCTTAACATTTTTTTAGCCCGCTTAAGATCGTTTTGAAGCTTAGCTGCTTTCGGATTCATAGCAATCAATTGATTGGTAGCATCTGCGATATATTGCAAACTTTCTAGGGCAGCTATTCTACATACATGTTGAAAATGATTTTTTTCTTTTACTGAAAATACAAAATAGCCAAGTAAGAGGCATAAAGATACTAATAGAAAGATCATTGATACAAAAAGTGGTAAGGTGCCTTTATTATCTAAAGCTTTTAGGTACATAAATGCTATCCTTTATAGTGATGTATCCGCAGGTTCTACACAGCGTATTTTTTAAATCAATTTTCCCCCATATTTTTATTGATTTAAGACTTTCAGTTTTTTTTATATCTAAACGTTTTGTTTCTAATAAAGGAAATGTTCTGATTTTTTTCAAAAACTGAGCTTTGCACATATTTTTTGAGCTATGAATATGGCAAACCAAGCTTTCATACAGGTAATAAGCTGTATTTATGCGTAGAGCGGCCCAATAGATCAGTATTGAGCCACCTACAGTAAGTAATAGGAAAAATATACTTACTATTAAAAATTCAATGAAAGCCTGGCCTCGATTAGTCATTTTTATTTTTACTAGCAGCCGATTCAAAAAAGTTACTCAAGTCTTTATTGCTATGTAGTTTAGAGTCTACTTTGATGTTTGTAGGTTTGATTTGTTTGCTGTTGCCTTGTATGGCGTATGTAATATTAGTAAATTGGCTAGTTATTGTTTGTCCAAAGACACGCACGATACCAATACTTGCTACGGCTAATATTGCTACTAATATCAGATATTCGGTTAGACCTTGTCCTTTTTGATTTCTCATATGACCTCCTATTCTTGCCTATGCAAGAATAGGTGCCATATCTATCTAACTAATAGATAGTGTAGGAACTTAATTTGTCCGACGTTCTAATAAAATTCGGACAGGGTAGTGATCAGACACACCAGTTTGATTAGGGCTATTAGCTTGAAAGTTGTAACGATTCGGTATTCTTTCATAGGTAGTTCCATGAGTAAAACGCATTGGGTTTCTTACTTCATATGGATTCGACAACTCAGGAAAACCTAAGATACGAAAAGAGTTTTGAACAACTTTTAGCTCTTTACTATCGAGTAAGCTTTGGCTTACTAAAATTTTGTCTAGGTAGTCCCAAGTGCCACCATAAGTGTAATATGACGTACCTGTAGGTAGTTGGTAAAAAGTATTTTCATCAGCCTTTTTTAAGACCATCAAAGTATCCTTTAAACC
>JAGRAL010000128.1 GCA_020434605.1 Bdellovibrionales bacterium | reverse complement strand
TGGCGCTCTACCAACTGAGCTAATCTCCTAAAGAAGTAGGCGTAACTTAATAAACGAACCCCCTGTTTGTCCAGCACTTTGTGCGTAAAACAGAGGGTTATATTCATCACAATAGCTTAAATTGCAGGCTATTATGGTTTTCCGGGTGGTTTTTTACACTTCTTGATAACGTCTTCGATATCAATTTTCTCTACCGGAAAGTACTTTTCCATATCCTTAGAGTTGGACTTTAAAATAATCAGTACTAATTGCTCGGTGCTATCAGTATCTGACTTTTCAAAGGACTTTAAGCGAACACGCACTCTCTTATCCGTCTCTGGATACTGTAGGGTCGTATATAAAGTGTTTTTACGAATATACACATCCCCAGAGGCTGTAGGCTTAAATGTACATGGGTCAAATAAATCCATTCTAGAGTCCATTCTTAGTGTGTCTGGATTGATCTCTCTACTAATATTAAAGTAAGCACCATCCACTGACTCTCTAACTTCGTATAGACCGCTAATGTTTTCAGGTAGGTCACTTTCAGGGCCTAGAGGAAATGGCCAATCACCGCCAAACGTTCCTATGCCGTCAAGGTTTGCAAAGCTAGGAGTATCCCCTACATGTGCGTTACTAAAAATCGGAATACATACCAGCAGTAATAATAATAACCTCATAAATCCCCCAAATCCCCTAATTCTGTGTTTCTATTTTTACTTTAATATTTTGATTTAAAAAATAACCATTTTTAGATCTATAGATATAAAATGGCTTCTCTACATTTGGCTCAAGTAGCTTACGTAATCTCTTAATAGTTACGTAAACCTTATTGTCATGCACACTTGGGTTGTAGTCTTGATTCCAGATGTGTTTAACCAAGTCTTCTTTTGTAAAGATCTTTCCTGGCTCTTTTGCCAAAAGATACAAAAGATCTAATAGGATAAATTGGTTTTTAAAATCCACAGACCCCTGCTTCTTTTCAACAACGGCATGGTCTTCGATTTTTATCACTAAGTCGTAAGCAGATTTTTTGTCATCTTCTAATTGATCTAATAGAGCTGTGATCTTATTAAGACTTTGAACAAGATGCGCTTTAGGAACCGCTTTATGCGCTAAACGCAAATACAGCTTTGCCTCTTCTTTTTTGCCAGCATTAAAATAGGTTTTTCCTAGGGCATACAAGACATTAATTAAAGTAGCTGTGTTGTGATCCTTCTTAAGTGCTTCATAAGCTTTCCATAATGCTTCAATGGCTAGGTCATACTTTTTTTGTGCGCACAGCACCAAACCATAAACCACTTCAGTCGCATTTTTTAGATCAGGAAGTTGTATAACTTCAAAGAAAACCCTAAGTTTTTGAATTTCTTCAAGAGCTGAATCCAGCTTTCCTTTGTTAAGGTAACAAGTCGCCATCCCAAAAATAGCGTGGCACATGTCTTCTTTGTTATCTTCTTTAAAGGCTAAGCCCAAAGATTTACTAAAGTAATCTACTGCTAAATCCACTTGCTCTTTATAGGCAGCACAGATACCAAGCGTGTAGTATGTTTGTGACGTTAGCTCTAAGGAGTCTTTAATCACAAAATCTTGGATCTCTTCTTTGATTGCATTGATGGCTTCAAAATCTAGCGCTTCTGCGTGTAAGCGCAAAAGAGCATTTTGACATTTTAAATAGAAGTCCATCTTCCTAGCAGTTTTAAATCCTGCTAGTGCTGATTGAAATTTAGACTTAGCTTCTTCAAACTTTCCAATGGCTCTATACAGAGTAGCCAATTCGAAACTTTGATAAGCAATTTGTAAGTCGTCCCCCACGAGCCCCCTCTTCTTGACCATGAATTTCTTACAAAATCTTACTTTTTCGTCAAGCCTGATCTGTTCGAAATCAAACAATAGTGGTGCAGATAGGTTTTATGGCTCTTAGAGATTCTTAGATATTTATTTTAGCTCTCCGCGTGCTCTTATTTTATTCATCTATCAATTTTCTTTACTTTCAATAAATACCCTATTGGTCCGAAACTGGACTAGTAGTACTAGGTTGCCTTCGCTATTCTGAATGCGACTACATCTCTGGTGAGGAAGAATGAGCTCTATTTCTGTTTTTTCATATAAAGATTTTCGTTTGTTTCTTAGTGATAAGATTGAGGAAAAAAGAAACAACAACCCAAAGCTTTCTTACCGAGTTATCTCTAAAAAAATAGGTTACTCCTCACCTAACTTTATCTTGTTGGTAATTCAGGGAAAACGTAACCTGAGCCCTAAAAGTATAGGGCTGGTTAGTAAGTTTTTAGATTTGAACCGTAATGAAAAAAACTATTTTAAAAGCTTAGTCTTAATGAACCAAGCTAGTACTTTTGAGGAAAAGTTAGAGTTCTCTAAGCAGCTATTAACCTCAAAGATGATATCTGAAAAAAAACATATTACCGCTGATCTATTGTCGTATTACTCTACATGGTTAAATGTCGTTATCCGCGAAATGACCTTACTAGAAGATTTTGAGGATAATCCCGATTGGATTATCAAACGCCTTGGTAACAGTGTTACTAAAAAACAAATTTCAGATTCCCTTAGGGTTTTATTTTCACTGGATTTGATTGAGCGCAAAAATGGTAAGATAAAGGCTACCACAAAAGACGTTCGTGCTCCTGATGAGGTAAGATCAGATTTTATTAGAGCGTTTCACTTAGAAATGATTTTAAGAGCATCAAAAGCTCTTACTGATTTACCACCTGAGCTTAGAGATGTTACTAGCATTACTTTACCTGTTAATCTTGAGACCATCCCTGATTTAAAAAAGCAAATTGAAGATTTTCGTAGTAGTATCGCGCAAGCAGTGAGTTCGCTCCCTAAAACTACTGAGGTTTACCAATTAAATATTCAATTATTTCCCATTACAAAGATTCAAGGAAAATAGTCGTCATAGATAGGACTAGGGATAATTATATGTTGGCAGGAAGAAAATTCTAAAATTCTATTTACAACACCGATACCGTTATAGTCCGCCTCTGGGATAAAATTTGTAATATAATTAAGACATTCTGGTGTAGTTACAGAGTCAAATAACAACATTTCTGCGTTCGAAAATTGTATAAATTCTGGCACACTATTAAATACAATCTCACTAGACAGTGAGTTATAAAAAGATACGTCGGCACTTATCTCGCTCAAACAATCAAACTGTGGTGTCTCGGTGAATTCCTCGTTTTTTGCACATAAGATCGTTTTGAATTCACCCATATCTATTGTAAATTCACTAGCCGTATAATTTAAACCGCCATTTCCGGTATCCGTTGAACCATCTAAACCGGCAGTTTCAATTAATTTTTTAGATGCAAACGCCTTGTCAGACGGATTACTACAGTTTTGAAATGACATTATCAAAACTACACTCAGCAAGAATACGTAGTACTTCATACTAAATATATCGGCTAAAGTCTGGGATATAGTGAGGCGTTCCAAAAAATCTCATTATGAGACACTCATAAAGCATATATACGTGAATACGCAGGTGTGTTAGTCAAGCGACAGACTGTACAATGTATCGCCAGCTTTTTTACAACTTTAAAAAACGTATTCCGATTGAATACGCCAATCTCTATTTACTTATAAAAAGTGACTGTTTTGGCCCAACCTTTGAAGTACTAAGTCATTGCGTACACATTTTAAACCTAGGGGGGTTATATATGAAATCGCAAATAAAAATACTTGGGTCACTTTTAGTATCTACACTTTTAGTGTCTACTTATCAAAACTGTTCAGAGATAGATTCTTTACAGTCAAAATCTAATAATAAATCTATAGTTAAATTCAAAAACGTAGCCGAGTCTGCTCCTCAGATAGTAGTTACACAATCTGAAGCACAGGCCGCCAGCCAAGCTGGTGTTTCACCTATAGGAAATCCCAATGATACAAATCCAGAACCTAAAATAATTGTTACAAACTCTAACCTACAAACACAAAGCGAAATCCAAAGGCAAAGGGATGTTAGCGCTGGTTACCTTGATAGTAGTGGAAACCCGATCCCACCTGTGCCTACAAGCTCTAGTACGACAGGATGTTCCTGCGATCAGTATACAATTGGAACTGGTGAGGTTAGCTTGGTTGCTGGTGAAGGAGTTAGCCCTGATGTTATTCCTCAAATATTAAATATCAGCACTCAGTATGCTTGCTCTGTGGCAATTACTGATCCAACAGAAGAAAACCCAAATGCTACAAACATACAAGAGGTGCTTACGGGAGCATTAACATATTTTAAATGTAGAGGTACCAACGGACTCACTGTATTTGATCCTAATGTGCCACACTTTGGTTACAGAGCTCCTAACGGTTGCGAAGATAGCGGTAGACCAATTCAAACAGACAGTTCTATGTCTTGTCGTCACCAAGCAGATACTCACGAACCATATGGAGAATTAAGCAGTCAAGAATGGGAAGTTTTCGCTGCTAATTTTGGTTTAAACTCTAGCAATGGTTTACCTGATAATAATCCACTTCCTGCGCCGACTTGTCGTGATCACTATAACTTGTATTGGGCCATAGCTCTAGGAACTGGTGAAAATCCAACTTACTTTCCTGACGTATCATTTGATTGTAGAAGGATTTACTTTGCAGCAGCTAATGGTGGTGAAGGATGTTACAGCGATCTAGTCAACATGGCAGGTGGAGCGCAAAATACAGACCCGCAAGGTAGTGAGTATTGCCCGATTCCAGATCACTTTAACTGCCAACCTTCAGCAAGTGGTTGTTCAAACTAAAATGCATAAGTCCCTAGCTATAATGGCTAGGGACTTTAACTCTCAGAGAGGCTTTTATGTTCAATTCAAAACTCTTACTACTACTTCTTATTTTTAGTTTATTCGGATGCGGCAATGTAGACTTAGTATCACCAAAAGCAGTTACAGAACCAATAGACCCAATCATCCCTACTTACAGTTGTTTAGAGCAGCCAGAGACCCAAGAGTTTTTACCTGGCACCATCTTGTGGCTTCAGCAAATGGATCATATGAAAATTTATGTAAATACCAACGCGTTTGTTTACCAGTACAACACAACTTATGGAGGGATTACTGAGGTTGCCCATGATTGGTATGTTGATGATGTATTAGTATCGGAAAATATTGATCATATTGAAATTCCACTTAATGAAATCGTGACATGCAAAGTATATAGGTTAAAGGCAGTATTTTTATATTGTGGTGAACATTACCAAGAAGCGATTGAGCAAGAGGCGCGCTTTATTTCTGATGCTAGCTGTGAAAATTAAAAAGGAGACCCGAAGATCTCCTTTTTATAGTTAAATCGGTAAAAAGCACTTAGTGCATGCTTTGACCAGTGTACTGAGCTCTGATACCTGTTTCGCGCTCGTAATTTGATTTAAACAAATCAGTCGCTTTCTTGATATCTAGAGCATTAATTAAAACCTGATCTACATGAGTCACTAGGATTGTCTTTAAGTCTTTTAAAATTTCCTTAGGTACTTCATCTAAATCTTTTTCATTGTCTTTTGGAACAATGATCGTCTTAATTCCAGCTCTGTGGGCAGCAATGATCTTTTCTTTAAGACCACCAATTGGAAGCACACGACCTCTTAGTGAAACCTCACCAGTCATCGCAACCGTTCTCTTAACCGGGATCTTAGTGATCGCTGATACCACGCTAGTTGTAATTGTAATACCTGCTGAAGGACCATCCTTAGGGATCGAACCTTCTGGTACGTGTATATGTACATCTAGATTTTGGAAAGCTTCAGGTGCAATCTGAAACAATGGGCCGCGAGATCTTACATAGCTCATCGCTGCTGTCGCAGATTCTTTCATTACGTCACCCAACTGACCAGTGATGATAAACTTACCTTTACCTGGTACTACAGAAACTTCGACTTGTAGTAGGTCACCACCCACTTCTGTCCAAGCTAAACCATTTGTAAGTCCCACACCATTTTTGTCATCAATTTTACCATACTTATAAATGTGAGGTCCTAATAACTCTTCAATAATTTTAGGTGTAACAAGGTAGCCTTTACCTGTCTTTTTAAGAGTAATTTTACGATCAGTCTCTTTCACCTTAGCTTTTTTCTTAGAAACCTTAACTTGCTCCTCTTTTAAGATAAATCTAGCGATTTTTCTACATACAGTTGCAAAAGTTCTCTCTAGATTACGAACCCCAGCTTCACGAGTGTAGTGTCTAACAACAGTTCTAACTGCCGCATCGTTGATTTGAACTTTTCTCTCTACAAGTGCATGCTCTTTTAATTTCTTAGGAACTAAGTATTGAGTTGCAATACTCATTTTTTCTTTTTCTGTGTAAGAACTTAGCTGAATCACTTCCATACGATCCAAAAGCGGACGAGGTATTGTGTGATACGAGTTTGCCGTAGTTACAAACATGATTTTTGATAAATCGTAATCAAGCTCTAAGTAATGATCCTGAAACGTAGAGTTTTGTTCTGGGTCCAAGACCTCTAGCATAGCAGATGCTGGATCCCCTCTAAAATCAGATGCCATTTTATCAATTTCATCTAACAAGAATAATGGATTTCCTGTCTCTGCTTTTTTAAGTGCTTGTATGATTTTACCTGGCATTGCTCCCACGTAAGTCTTACGATGTCCTCTAATCTCGGCTTCATCACGAACACCACCAAGAGAAATACGAACAAAACTACGATCCAAAGACTTTGCAATAGATCTAGCAAGTGATGTTTTACCTACGCCTGGAGGGCCTACTAGACACAAAATTGGTCCTTTCAGCTCTTTTGCAATACTTTGTACAGCTAGGTACTCAAGAATTCTTTCTTTTACTTTTTCAAGACCGTAGTGATCTTCATCTAAGATCTCTTCAGCTTTGATAATGTCATTTGTAATTTCAGAATAGTTAAACCATGGAAGTGATAGTACCCAGTCAATGTAATTTCTTACAACTGTAGCCTCTGCACTCATAGGCGACATCATGCGAAGTTTTTTAATTTCTTTCTTCACCTTCTCCGTAGCTTCTTTGCTCATTTTTTTCTTAGCAAGACGCTCTTCCATTTCGTTGATTTCGTTTTGGAAATCATCACGCTCACCTAATTCTTTTTGAATCGCCTGCATTTGCTCGTTCAAATAGTATTCTTTTTGTGACTTTTCCATTTGCTTCTTCACACGAGTGCGAATACGCTTTTCAACCTCTAAAATTTCTATTTCACCAGTCATTAAATTTAGAAGTTCTTCTAAACGTTTTGCTGGGTCTGCAATCTCAAGAGTTGCTTGCTTGTCTTCAATTTTTAAATTCAGTTGCGCAATAATAATATCCGCTAGTTCTCCTGGATTTTCGATAGTAGATACACGCATTAAAATCTCAGGTGGGATGCGTTTATTTAATTTTACGTAAGTCTCAAATGTTGACTTTACAGATCTCATTAAAGCATTTGCTTCTACTTTGTTTTGAGAGCTTTCTGGTAAAATTTCAGCTTCAACATTAAAATAACGGTCTGTCTCAAGGTATTTTAAAATTTTAACACGAGATTTACCCTCGATTAATACCTTCACAGTACCATCTGGTAGACGCAACAACTGAATGATCGTACCAAGCGTACCAACATTGTATATGTCAGCTGGCTCAGGATTATTTGTTTTTGCATCTCTTTGAGCTACTAGTATGATTTCGCTTTTGCGATTCATTGCTTCTTCTAAAGCATTGATCGATTTTTCACGTCCCACAAATAGCGGCATCATCATGTGTGGAAACACGATAAGATCGCGTAGTGGTAGTAACGGTAACGTTAACTTTTCTCCACTCTTAGAATCGCTCATACACTCTCCTCGTTAATAATATTTATGCACTCTCTGAATCTGTTTTCTTAACTTCAACTTCGGCTGCCTTAATTTCATCATCCGTCTTGTAAGTTATTTTTGGTACCTTTTTGTTCAGTACCACTTCTTCATCTATGATACACTCTTTAACATGCGGTTTGGAAGGAATATCAAACATGATATCCAGCATCGAATCCTCAATCACAGCACGCAGACCTCTTGCCCCTGTTTTACGCTTGATAGATTCTTTAGCAATTGCCTTTAATGCACCCTCAGTAAAAGTCAGCTTTACGTTGTCCATACCAAATAATTTTTGATATTGGCGCGTAAGCGCGTTCTTTGGTTTTACTAAGATCTCTAAAAGAGCTTCTTCGGTTAATGGATCCAGGACAGAAATCACCGGAAGACGACCAATAAACTCTGGAATTAAGCCAAAACGCACTAAATCGTCTGGTAAAACGCTTTGTAAAATATTTACGCCCGCGTCTTTTGCATCTTTGATCTCTGCAGCGATACCCA
>JAGRAL010000127.1 GCA_020434605.1 Bdellovibrionales bacterium | reverse complement strand
TGACAAATATTGTGAAAAGTCTTGAGATAAAAAATTTAGAAGAATTTATGAAAAATGGCATAAAAAAATGCGCTAAAAAAGTAGAAGTGGTGATAGAGCAAAAGCGAGCATGGGCAGAGCAGTTGAAATATCATCAGGTAAATATTGCAACTGCAGGGGCTGAAGACATTTGTATTGAGTATAGTAAAAATATGAATTCTATAGTTTTAAAAGTGGCAAGAGACAGTATGTATCAGCAAGCATACAGGCATTTGCGCCTTAACTGTAAGTTTTTATTAGATGTAGATAATGTACGATTAAGGTCTTGTATGGCTGGTAATATGTCGAAAATTGCAGACCAGAGTTATGGTGATTGGTTAGAATCACCGGATGTAAAAGATTATATTAGCGCGAAAGACATCGCTAGAACCTATATCGACGATAATGTACACAAAGTGATTCGCTCTATTGTACCGATACCTTTTGGATATAAAGGCAAAAAAGAACCAATCCTAGAGTAAATATAATATACAGAGACTTGATCTAATTGTGATATTTTAGCGTGATTGGTTTTTGACCGGTCACGTATTCGTATCTTTGCAAGTACTCTTTGTATTCTTCTGTCTTTGAGTATTCCGTCAAATGTGCTCTGGCAACTTGTCTTTGCTCGTCGGTAAGTGGCAGAAACATAATGCTTTCTTGCACAATAAATTCAAAATCTAGTGGCGACCCAATACTTCTATAAAGCGCTAGTTCGTTTTGAATATCCTCTAGTTCATCTCGGCTAAGGCTATTTGGATCTCTTTTTGGCCATGCCTTTGCCCACAGATGTACACCGAAAATACGAACAGCGTTGTAATATGCTTGTGAACTGTCATTTCCACCGGATAAATTCATGCAGCTGTAAAGTCTTCTGTCGGCAGCCTTTCTGTCTTCAAACGTGCCACCCATCCAATATGTAATATCGTGTTCAACACAACAGTGTACCCACGTTCCATCGGGTGAGGCTGTACAGCCATCTGTTTTAAAAGGTTGAGCAATTTTTGGCAAATCAGCCATCGAGACATTGCTAAAAAAACCAATAAATAAAAGACATAATGTCTTAAGTAAAGTGCGTCTATCCATGCGAACTCCCCCTGAGCACAGATATGATATATAGAATGCGAAACAGAGCCATTGATTTTTAGTGGGGAGCTAGGCGTTATTTGTAGGCAGTTACTTTAATTTGACTTGAGGAATGGAAGATAAAAAAAGGGGCCTTTCGGCCCCACTTAATTATCGTTCATTTTTGATCGATTGCTTTTTAGGTTTAACAACCTTTTTAGCCTTAATCTGGCTCATTTTTAGTTTAAGCTTAGCTAATATCGCTTTCGCTTTTATGCTTGCTTGCTTTCCAGCAGATTGCACGCGAGCTGCTTTTTTCTTTTGAAGAGCGATAGCTGCTTTTGCAGGAGCTGCCGCTTTTGCCTTAGCAGAAGCTTGTGACATTCTCTCAGCTTTCTTAGCTTTAACATCGAAAAGCTTTTTCGAAGCTTGGAATGCTCCATCACACCAGTATGACCCATCATCATAACCGTCATCGTAACCATCGTCGTAACCATCATAATAACCGTCGTAGTATCCGTCATCGTAACCGTCGTCATACCCATCATCGTAAGCATCATCGATTTCGGCTTCTAAGTAATAGATTTCGTCTTCAAGATCATCAACGTAATCTTCTAAGTCATCGATATCATCGTAAGCATCATCAAGACGATCTTCACAATAGTTGTAATCAGAAACTAAGCCATTGTAGTTAACTACTAGAGCATCATACAGGCGTCCCAATCTAGTGTAGTCTACTAATAGATCTTGGTACTCTTCTTCGCTGATACCCACAAATGTTTCAAGTGGCGTAGTACATAAATCCTGACCCAAAACAGAAACAATTGGTGTTAAACGTCTTAGTGTCATGGACCCATTGTCAAGTGAGCTTACACCGTTAAGTAGGTTTGCATCTTCATTGAATGTCCAAGAGATATCAACCGTAGTACAGTCAATAAGTAACCAGTTCATTGTACCAACCGGACGATTTCCTGCATTTACTTGCGGTACGTTTAGTCGCATATAAGAATTTGCTTCATAGATAGTAAGGTTAGCTTCGTAACCTTCGATTGGCCCAATAGCAACAAACCAAATTTTTTCAGTTCCAGCTGGGTTGTATGCATACCAATAAACACCTAACTCTTTAGTTCCATCGGATCTAAGGATGTATTGAGCATTAAAGCCTTGTCCTGATAAAGTTCTTCCTAACTCATCAACATCTGGCTTATACCAAGCACCATCAAAGCCATAGCCAGTGTTTTCTTCACTTGCGGGGATCATTTGCGAAAATGCGTAAGAGCCCGAAAGCAGAGTGTAAATGATTAAACATATATTAACGAAAAGTGTCTTCACTAGTTTCCTCCTAATAGATTGTAATTCCCTTAGGGCCTGACTAGCATTTGAAGGGTAAAAAGCAATGCCATCATTATGAAATGGATGTTTTTATAGTGTGAAATGAAAATAAGTAATGAGAGTAAATGGTAACGCCTTTACTCTCCATTTGGGAATGGGGGGTTATTCTTGAGGTGCTGCTTCGGTTTGCTCGAAAGCCAAATACTCTTCAAGGGCCCGCATACAGCGGTTTGCCTGTGTGAGTTTTCCGTCGATCCCTGCGGTACCTGACCACTGACCGGATGCCA
>JAGRAL010000126.1 GCA_020434605.1 Bdellovibrionales bacterium | reverse complement strand
GTCCAAAAGTTTTAGAACATATGGTGGATACGGTTTTATCATTTGAAGGTGATACAAACTACCAATTCAGATTAGTAAGATCTTTGAAAAATCGTTTTGGCCCTGCCAATCAACTTGGTGTTTTTCAAATGTTTGGCTCTGGCCTTGCTGAAGTTGAAAACCCATCAGAAATGTTTTTAGAAAATCGAGAAGGTGATGCCATAGGGGCTACTGTGTTTGCATGCATGGAAGGACAACGTCCCTTTTTATGCGAAATCCAATCACTAGTTACATTCACACCATTAAATATTCCAAGAAGAACTACTATTGGTTTACCTAACAACCGTATTCACTTACTAACCGCTGTTGTTGAAAAGTACATGAGTATTAGTCTTAGTAACCAAGATGTGTATGTAAATATTGTTGGCGGACTTAAAATTGAAGAGCCTGCGTCTGATTTAGCAATACTTGCTGCTATGATCTCCTCTGAAGGAAATCAAAACTTACCAACCAAGTCTTGCTTTTTTGGAGAAATCGGTCTGACAGGTGAAATCAGGGCTGTGCCTTTTGCTGATGTAAGGTTACAAGAAGCAGTAAAGTTAGGTTATAAGAACTTTTTTATTCCAAAATCAAACCAAAAACACGTCTCAGAGATTGTAAAAAATAAAAATATTAAAATTACATTCTTAAACCACGTCAGAGACATCAAATCTCTATTTGGAAAAAATTCGTATAGACCCAAGGCGAAGACTTTAGACGTATGAAGACAGCAATATTAATTACTAATTTGGGGACTCCAAAATCAACTAGCCTCAATGATATAAAAACTTATTTGTCTGAGTTCCTAATGGATCCAGATGTTATCCCCTTGCCTACACCTCTGCGTTGGCTACTTGTTAAAGGTTTAATTGTTCCGACTAGATCTCCAAAATCGCAACATGCCTATCAAAGCATATGGACAGATCGAGGCTCTCCACTTTTGTACCACTCAATAGATTTGCAAAATAAATTGCAAGACTTGATTGGGAGCTCTGCTAAAGTTTTTTTAGGAATGAGATACTCAACCCCTTCCCTTTCATCGCAACTTGAACAAATTCGTAAAGAAAATTTTGATCAAATATTATTGATACCTCTATATCCGCAATATTCAGATGCTACAACTGGCACTACTTTAAAAGCTGTAAGCGAGTGGGTAAGTAAAAATAATTTTAAAACTCCAATAAGAGCATTGAGCCATTTTTATTGGGATGCAAACTTGATAGATAATTATGTAGAAAATGGCAAAGCACTACAAGAGAACTTTCAAGCTGATCATACATTGATTAGCTTTCATGGTCTCCCTCAAAAAATGTTACGCGAAGGTTTAGGTAAAGGACACTGCTACCAATCAAATAACTGTTGTATTGAGATCAGTGAAAAAAATATTTATTGTTATAGGTCTCAAGCTATCAAGACAGCAAAACATATTGCCGAAAAAATGCAGTTGCAAGATTCTGACTACACCATTTGTTTTCAGTCTAGATTAGGGCGAGCGGAGTGGATACAGCCCTATACACAGGATACAATCATCCAATTAGCTAAAGCTGGAAAAAAGAGACTATTGGTTTTTTCTCCTTCGTTTGTAGCGGATTGTCTTGAAACCTTAGAAGAAATTGAAATCGGGCTCAAACAAGTATTTATCGAACATGGTGGCGAAGAATTAAAACTTGTGCCTTCACTTAACTCATCAAATACTTGGGTACATACTTTATCTAAACTAATAGATTCTGATCACTTTGAAGACCTAGAGGTATTAACTAAAAAATTACATCTAAATTGATTTTTAGTTACTATACTTTTGTATTAGACTTGCAAAGTTATTAACGTCTTCGATGGTAGTGTCAAAACTAGTCATCAATCTGCATTCAAATGTATGTTCATTCCAAACATAAAAAAAGTACTCATTGCGAGTCGCCTTTAATGCCTCTCTGGGTAGAGTTACAAATACTGTGTTTGTTTCTACTTTTTGAGTAATTTCAACTCCAGAAATTTTCTTTAGCTCATTCGCTAGCTCTCTAGCCATCCTGCAAGAGTGGGCAGCATACTTTTTGTAGGTATCATCTTTTAACCATGCATAAAATTGAGCCGATAAATATCTCATTTTACCTGCTAGTTGCATGGACTGCTTTTGAATATATTTAAACTCTTCTTTCAAACTTGAATTAAAAAGCAGTACTGCTTCCGCACCCATTAAGCCATTCTTGGTACCACCAAGAGATACCGCATCAGCAAACTTAGTGATTTCATAGGGCTCAAGGCCTAAGTGCTCAGCTGCATTCACAAGCCTAGATCCATCAATATGCAAATATAAGTTATTATCTTTTGCATAGTTAGAAATCTCTTGTAGCTCTGATAAAGAATAGACTGTTCCATACTCTGTTGGCTGGGTGATCGACACAACTTTAGGTTGTGAGGCATGCTGATCCCCAAGCCGAATCATTTTTTGTTGAATATCACTAACTGTGATTTTTCCATCTTTAGTTGGACATAGTTGTAACTTTGAACCTAAAAACCTTTCTGGTGCGCCACACTCAGATTCATGTAAGTGTGAGGTTTCAGCACAAATAATAGACTGGTGTGGCTTCAGCATCGTCTGCAAAGCTAATACATTGGCTGCAGTGCCATTGAATACAAAGTAAGAATCACAATCTCCAAAAACTCGGCTGATTTCTTTTCTGGCTGCTTGTGTGATAGGATCGGCACCGTATGAAGGAAAGTGTCCGTGATTGATTGCGCTTAACTCAAGCAATACTTCTGGAATTACCCCTGAGTTATTATCTGATGCAAAATGCTTTCTAAACTCTAAGTTCATGGAGCCTGCATCATATCGATGATTGTAAAGATACCTTTACGAATCAACATGACCCCTATGGCCCCCAAGAAAATAGAAAATATTTTACCTACAGCTATGGCTCCAGGTTTACCTATTACTTTTAAAATAAGATCTGAATATTTAAATGTGAAATATACGATGGCAACGTTAGCTAAAAGTGCTGCCACAGCAATGTAAATGCCATACTTAGCTTCCATTAAAAGTAAGGTAGTAAGAACTCCCGGCCCCACAATTAACGGCATACCGATCGGCACAATACCTATGTGAGCATCAGGTATACTACGTCTGTCACGGTTTGTGTCTGACAAGTCTCTTACAGCAAATAAAAATAGTAAGATACCACCTGCAACTTGAAAATCTGGAATTCCTATTCCTAAAAATCCAAATAAAGTTTTACCTAAAACAACAAATAAAACTCCAACAGCAATAGCTGTTAGACTGGCTTGCCAGATAATTGTTCTTCTAGCGATAACTGAAGATTCACTTGTGATTCCAATAAAAGTAGGAAGTATACCTATCACATCAACTGCAATAAATAATGGAATAAAACATGCGACGAACTCGGTCCATAACTGTAACATACTATTTTACCATAACACTCTTAATTGCCCGGTGCCAGCGACGAATTCTATCCTGTCTTTTTTTCTCAGACCAAGTAACAGAAAACTCTCTGTCTTTTTGCCAATTTTTTTGAATTTCTGATAGGTTAGACCAAAAACCGACAC
>JAGRAL010000125.1 GCA_020434605.1 Bdellovibrionales bacterium | reverse complement strand
GTGATGAATGCAAGGGCAAGAGATATAAAAAAGAGGTTCTTGAGATTAAAGTAGATGGAAAAAATATTTACGATATTCTTACTTTAACCGTAGAACAAGCGGTTCACTTTTTTTCGGCGATCCCTAACATTAGGCGCCCCCTGCAATACCTAAGAGAGGTAGGGCTTGAGTATATTCAGTTGGGGCAATCCTCCGCGAGCTTAAGCGGAGGAGAAACGCAAAGGCTTAAACTTGCAAAAGAGTTCTCTGTAAGCAAGCACCAAGGATGTCTATATATCCTAGATGAGCCAACCACCGGTCTACACTTTAGAGAAATTGAAATACTACTAAAGATTTTAAACCAATTAGTGGATAGTGGCGCCACTGTTGTGGTCATCGAACACAACCTAGATATCATCAAACACGCAGACTATCTTATAGACCTTGGACCAGAGGGCGGTAGCGCTGGCGGGGACCTTTTATATCAAGGGAGTTTACAAAAATTTATTGGTAACAAAAAAAGTCATACCGCTAAATTCTTAAAATCCTAACGACCTAAGTCTAGTCTAAATCTTCCCAAAGTCTCTAACTAGTAATCAAGTTGTACAAACAATTGACGATAACTAGTTATACAGAAAGCGCCAAATCCTATGGGCGCTATGTATTTTGAGGAGATAATCATGATTCGTTGGGATGATTTTGAACACATACATGTAATTAAAAAGCTAAAACAAATCCTTAGCTCTTGGTGGAACATTGATGTGGTATTTACAGAAGAAAATGGTTACCTCAGAGGCTTTAACAAAGATGGTTACAATCACTCTAACCCTGCTGTTAATTTCTTCTTATCAAAAGACAGTGGAAAAGAAATGTTAACTGAAGCTGTAGGCAAAGCAATCAACGAGCTTCGTCAAACAGACAAGAAGTATACAATTCGTAAATTTGAAATGGCTGGCTTTGATATCGCGGTATTTCCAATAGTTATTGATAATGACTTTTTAGGAACTGTAGTTGCTATGGGTTTCTTTTTTGACAATGAGAATATTGAAAAAAGACATGCTGAGATTCGCGAGCGCCTAGCTGCTTTTGGAGCAACTACTGAGATTATTGATAGTGCTATACCAAAAGTGAGAGTTTTAAAATCAGAAGACAGAGAGCATTTTTGTGAGTTAGTTGATTTAGTAGGACAAGAGGTTGTGACTCTACACTTAGAAATCTCTACTCGTGATGACCGCATCAATCAGTTAAACAAAGAGCTTGGCGGAAGATATAAATACGACAATATGATTGGTAAGTCGAAACCAATGCAAGATATGTATTCGCTTTTAGACAAAATTAAAAATACAGAAAGCACTGTTCTGGTGCAAGGTGAAAACGGTACTGGTAAAGAATTAATTGCCAAGGCCATACACTATAACTCTCCAAGAAAGAGCAAACAATTAGTCGTACAAAACTGCTCTGCCTTTAACGACAATTTACTTGAATCAGAATTATTTGGACACGTAAAGGGCTCTTTTACAGGTGCTGTAAAAGACAAAAAAGGTCTTTTTGAAATTGCTGATAAAGGTACTTTTTTCTTGGACGAAATTGGGGATACTTCGCCTTCAATGCAAGTTAAACTACTTCGTGTTTTACAAGAAGGTACGTTTACTCCTGTTGGTGCTACAGAGCCACGTCGTGTGGATGTACGAATCATTGCGGCAACAAACAAAGACTTAAAAGCAATGATCGACGAAGGAACTTTTAGAGAAGATTTATATTACAGGCTGAATGTTATTAATATAAAAGTACCTCCTTTAAGAGAAAGAAAAGAAGATATTCCTGTATTGATCGAACACTTTTTAGAAACTTCGGCTAAAAACCATGGTACTAGCAAAAAAACTATGAGTAAAAAAGCTCTAGAGAAGCTATACGATCACTTCTGGCCAGGTAATATTAGAGAGTTACAAAATGAAATCGAACGTCTTGTTGTGCTTGCTGGAGATGAAACTAAGCTAGTACCTGAAATGCTATCTCCTCGTATTTTAGAAGTGGGAGAAAAAGCAAACGTGCAGGGCTCAAGAATACATGGTAAGTTAAAAGATGCTCTTGAAGACTTAGAAAAAGATATGATTCTTGAAGGTCTTAGAAGAACTGGATGGAACAAATCTAAGCTAGCTAAAGAATTAGGAATTAGTCGCGCCGGTTTAATCATGAAAGTTGAAAAATACCAGCTAGATAAGAGAAGAAACGCTAGATAATATTAACGTACAATAATAATGGCTCTCGGTAGATCATAGTGAGGGCCATTGTTATTATAGCCTCTTTGTCCCGGATTTTCGATAGTCCAAGATGTTACCGTCGCACTTAAAATACTACCGTTTGTCATAGATCTTACTTCTGCATCAAATACAATTGTACCTACTTGTGGCCAAAAGCCATCAATAGCACTGAACCTAACCATTACTTGATCCTCAGAGTCACCTTCTAATATAGACTGTACCTTAATGGCTGATAGATTTTTAAATTGGTCGTCCCTTAAAACATTGGATTGAAGTGAGTTCGTGAATGTATTTAAAACCTTTGTCTCTTTTAGCATTTGTGAAACCAAGGATTCTGGCGTCCAAGCTCGTAAGCTGATACTATTTTTTACTCCACTTTGCTCTGCATAGGCAAAATCGTTGAAGAAAAAATGTAGTGCTATCATAAAGCAAGTGCCAATAAAGATCTTATTCATACGTACTCCACCGCTTGGGTTGACCGAAAATACAACAATAATAAGTCGAATAAAATGGCTTTTCCCTCTAAAGGCAAGAATAGAGAACTTTTATACAGATCTGTGAATTTTTTTCTCCCCCTGTTTTTCCTACGAAGAATAGGCCTGTCTAAGCCCTAACCAACCCTGTAAGGCTTTCTCACATTCGCTCACTAAGTCCAATATATTACAGTTTGAACCCGTCAAAAAATCCTCAAAATTTTTTAGTAATTGCCAATTTTTGGCACTAGTTTTGGATACTAGCTTTGTGAGAGGTAAACATGCTGGATGGATCAGAACTACGACTACTAGAAATTCTGCGAAAACGATACGATTGTAAGATCGAAGTGCATACTATTAACACCCTTGATGGTGAAGAAGACCCTGATTGGGATGAAAAATTTAAAACCATGTACCGCAATCGCATGGCCAAGTTTATTGTAAGTGGGGATTCTATTATTTTCCCCATCTATAGAGTTAGAGATACGATTGTTTGCATAGAAATCGCAAACTCTGAGAACTTACAACCCAATGATTTGTTGCAAATCAAGGATTGTATAGAGCTAGTTTTTAATGATTTGTATGTTTTAAAAGAGAAGAAAAATCTAGTAAAACAACGACAGACATATCTAGAATCGCAAATGGGCCATGCTTCAAACGTGTTACCCTTTAGACATCGAGAACTTCACTAATATCCGATCGGTAAATTTTGGTTGTTTTCATGCCTATTCTTCAATAGGCTTAAAGAATGAATGCGATTACAAAGACCGAACTTATACAAGACGACCTACATGATTTTTTAGCAACAAGCCTGTCCTCGGAAGACTTTCAGGTCTTTGCCCTAGCCGGGGACGCTTCTAATCGCAAATATTATCGAATTGTACATAAAGATAACTCCTACGTTTTGATGAGTTGGGAGCCATTTATTGATAACAATGAGTACCCTTTTCTTAGTGTTTTAAATCACTTTAAAGAATCCCGCGTTCAGGTTCCGACAGTAATAGCAAAAGAACCAACCAAGGGTTTAGTGCTATTGGAAGACCTCGGTGACCTAACTTTAGAAAGAAAGTTTTGGGAAGCGACCAACCAAAATACGGTTTTACCCTTTTATAAGTCAGCGATTGATGAAATCATTAAAATCCACTATGTGGCAACAGCAAACAAAAATGATTGCACTGCCTTTCATATCGCTTTTGATGTCCCTAAGTTCACATGGGAGTTAAATTATGCAAAAGAGCATTATCTAGAGAGATACCTAGAAATATCTTTTAGCGCTGATGAGGCAAAAGCTTTACAAAAAACATTTTTAGATATCTCTACTGATTTAGATAAAGAACCAAAAGTTATTTGCCACAGAGATTATCACTCCCGAAATCTCATGTTTAAAATGGGAAAAATGTTTGTTATTGATTTTCAAGATGCTCGTTTAGGTCCGATACAGTACGACTTAGTTTCTTTATTAAAAGATTCCTATGTGAATTTAAACGCAAGAATGCAGGAAGAAATTTTACTATACTACTTTTCTTCTGCAAAAGAAAAAACAGGAAAAGACATTGATCGCGCACACTTTGATGAGGTGTATTCGACACAAATTATACAGCGCTGCTTTAAGGCTTGCGGAAGCTTTGCAAGTTTTTACAATACTCGAAGCGATACCAGATACCTAAAGTATCTTAAAAAAACCACCGAGACTGTCTTACAAGAATTACTAAAGGTAAAAAAATATCCATTTTTAGCCGAAGTCATTCAAGAGAAAGTCATGAACCATCCTAAATTTAAAGAGCT
Source organism: Bdellovibrionales bacterium (assembly GCA_020434605.1). Classification (GTDB taxonomy): domain Bacteria; phylum Bdellovibrionota; class Bdellovibrionia; order Bdellovibrionales; family UBA840; genus JAGRAL01. Next base: position 142 of record JAGRAL010000125.1, on the reverse strand, counting down.
ATGAAGGCATTATTTCTTACAGCAGGCTTAGCCACTAGATTTAGACCACAAACTAATACGGTACCAAAACCACTGATACCTTTCTTGGGAGTTCCTCTGTATCTATATGGATACGAACTTTTAAAAAGTATGGGCGTTAAAA
>JAGRAL010000124.1 GCA_020434605.1 Bdellovibrionales bacterium | reverse complement strand
ACCACCAAACACTAGGAGCAAAAATCAGCGTGATTACTAATGTAAATAAAGAGTGCACTAAAGAGTGAAAAAATAGCGGAATGAAAAAATCCCATCCCGGTTTCGTTTTGTAGAATATCATATAGTTCACTTGCAGTGGAAAATCAGCAAGGAAGTGCTTGATTTGAAACAGTATTAATAGAACGAAGCATAACTCTAGTTGCGACATCTCTTAGCTTTCTTTTGGGTTCTTCTTATATAATAAAAATCTAGAAGCAGTGGGTAAAGAAAAAAACCACAAAAGCGGCACTTCTGGATGAAGGTCTTTTATAAAATTCATTGCCTAAAAATGATAATGAAATTATGATGTAAGCATCCTGAATCACATAAGAAAAGGGCCCAATGAAAGACTTTAACTTTATCGACAGTCCATCTCCCGAAGTCATTGAAGATCTCTATGAATTATATCTAAAGAATCCTGAGGCAGTAGATCCATCTTGGAAGAATTTCTTTAGGGGTTTTGAATACGCACAATTACCAGATACAACTCCTAAAAGCATCCACGTAGATGTTGCTGATGTATACCAAGCAACATCAAGTAAAACTTTAACTGCGCCTATGGTCGGTGATTCTTCTGTGGTTAGCTTGATTGAAGCATATCGAAAGCTCGGCCACTTATTTGCAAATACGAATCCTCTTCATCCTAGCCTTAGGGATAAGACGTTACTTGATCCAAAGCGCTGGGGACTTACAGATAAAGATCTAGATAAAAATTTTCCAGAGGCTAGTAGCTTAGGTGCTAGTTCTACAAAATTAAAAGATATTATTTCACACCTTGAAAGTACTTACTGCGGAAGTATTGGTGTTGAGTATAAATATATTAGTAATGAATCACTGGTTTCTTGGATTCAAGACTTAATGGAACCAAATGGTAATAAGATCAATTTAAAAAAAGATGAGAAGTGGGAAGTTTTAAAAGATCTAATTCACGCTGAAACATTTGAGTCATTTATCAATACTAAGTATGTAGGTAAAAAACGTTTTTCTCTAGAGGGCGGAACAGCGTTGATCCCAGCGCTTGAAAGTTTATTAGACTATGGCGGAAGCTTAGGTCTAAAAGACGTTGTTATAGGTATGGCCCATAGAGGACGCTTAAACGTATTAGTAAATGTATTAAAAAAACCATATTCTGATATGTTTGGAGAATTTGAGGGCGGGTTTTTACCAACTAACGTTCCAGGCGATGGAGATGTAAAATATCACTTAGGTTTTTCTTCAGATAGAGTTACTCCATCTGGTAACCACGTTCATGTGTCTTTGTGTCCAAATCCGTCACACCTTGAGTTTGTACATCCAGTTCTTGAAGGGATTGCTCGCAGTAAACAAGATTTAAAATTTAATTCAGATCGTACAAAAGTTTTACCTGTTGCCATTCACGGTGATGCTGCTTTTGCTGGACAAGGCACAGTTTATGAAACCATCAATATGAGTCAACTAGAGGGATTCAAAACAGGTGGGACGATTCATATTGTTGTAAATAACCAAGTGGGATTCACAACTCACCCTAAGGACTCTAGGTCTACTATGTACTGCTCTGACATTATGAAAATGTTAGAGGTGCCAATATTTCATGTAAACGGAAATGATGCCGAAGCAGTTGTACATGTTATGCATATGGCAATTGAGATCAGACAAAAATTTGGAATCGACGTTGTTGTGGATTTAATCTGCTATAGAAAATATGGCCATAACGAATCTGATGAACCAAGGTTTACTCAACCTAAAATGTATAAAATCATCGATAAAGAAGAATCACCTGCAAATTTATACGCCGATAAACTAATGAATCTTAATTTGATGACAGAGGCAGACGTAGAAAGAATCACTGAAGACTTCAAAAATCACTTAAATGGACTTTTAGATGAGGTGAGAGCAAAAAAACCTGACATGCATGTGCAACATATGAAAGGTTTGTGGGATGGCTACATTATTCCTAAAGAAAAAGATATTTTTACTTCTATTAAGACGGGTGTAAGTAAAGATCATTTGCAGGACATCGCAAAACATTTAGCAAGCTTGCCTTCAAATTTTAAGCCTGTACAAAAATTAAAGCGACTTATCAAAGATCGTTGGGATATGGCTGAAGGTAAAAAACCTATGGACTGGGGAATGGTTGAGAATATTGCGTATGCCTCACTACTTATTGAAAACTACCCTGTAAGACTTACTGGGCAAGATGTAAGACGTGGAACGTTCTCTCATCGTCATGCGGTTTGGTATGATGAGTCTACGGAAGAGCGCTACATACCAATGAATCATATTATTGAAAAACAAGAAAAGTTTTCTATCTATGACTCACTCTTGTCTGAGTCTGGTGTTTTAGGATTTGAGTACGGCTACTCTACTGCTACTCCTACTTGTCTTACAATTTGGGAAGCACAGTTTGGTGATTTTGCAAACGGAGCGCAGGTGATCATAGATCAGTTTATTACAAGTTCAGAGTCAAAGTGGCAGCGAATGAGCGGCTTAGTCATGCTGCTTCCTCATGCCTATGAAGGTCAAGGTCCAGAACATTCTAGCGCTAGATTAGAAAGATTTTTACAAATGGCAGCCGAAAACAATATTCAAGTAGCAAACTTAACAACACCGGCGCAATTATTTCATGCTATGAGAAGACAAGTGGTAAGAAACTTTAGACTGCCATTAATTGTTATGTCTCCAAAATCACTGCTTCGTCATCCAAGTGTTGTGTCTAGCTTTGATGATTTAGCAAGTGGTGAGTTTCAAGAAATTATTCCTGATACGTTAAGTCCTACAAGAGTGAAGCGATTGGTTTTCTGTACAGGTAAAATTTATTACGATCTATCTGAAAGACGTGAAGACTTGAAGTCGGAATCAGTAGGTATTGTGAGAATAGAACAATTGTATCCACTTCATAAAGATAAACTTGAAAAGATCTTAGGTGAGTACTCAGCATCAGTTCAATTAACTTGGGTACAAGAAGAACCAGAAAATATGGGTGCATGGTACTTTATTCGTAACAAGTTTGAAAAAATGGGTCGAAAGATTTCCGTAGTGGCTAGAAAAGAAAGTGCTTCTCCTGCAACTGGCTCCGAGAAGAGACATAAGGCAGAACAAGAAAAAATAATTCAACGTGTTTGGGAAGGTTTATAAGATGGCTAAAGATATAAAAATACCGTCAGTGGGCGAGAGTATTACAGAGGTTGATATTAGTGAATGGCGAGTAAAGTCTGGCGACTATGTTAACAGGGATGATATTCTTTTGGTGCTAGATTCAGATAAAGCCTCTTTAGAGTTAGCAGCTGAAGATAGTGGTGTAGTAGAAATCAAAGTTGAAGCTGGAGAAACGGTTCCAGTAGGTTCTGTAGTAGGAAGTATAGACACTTCGGCTAAAAAACCAGCGGGTGCTGCTGCTGCCACTGAGCCAGAAAAACCTGCTACTAAATCCTCTCCGCAACCGGCAGTTGGAGCGACTAGTGCAATGACGGCAGCAGATGCTGAGAAATTTAGTCCTGCGGCTAGAAAACTTGCTGAAGAAAAAGGTTTGTCTGCAAAAGATTTAGATGGAAGTGGTAGAGGCGGAAGAATTACTAAAGAAGATGTTTTAAAGGGACCAAGTGATAGACCTGCCTCTAATGGTTCAAAAGTAAATTTAGACTTACCAAAAGTAAAACAAAGTCAGGATGGTCCAAGAGAGACACGCACTAAAATGCCGAC
>JAGRAL010000008.1 GCA_020434605.1 Bdellovibrionales bacterium | reverse complement strand
ATCTCTCTTCTAAAATCATCTTTTCTAGACTCAGGAATTTCAATTTTTTCCTCAATCGATCTCATCAAGCGCTCTTCAGGCTCTTCATACTGACCATTAAAAGGATTTTTTACTTTTTCTTTTTGTGTATATGCTTTTACATTGTCTATGTAATTTCCGCATAGTCTTTGCAAGGCACCTTCATCCGCACTAATCGCTCTTTGCACTTCAGACTTGATAATGTCTTCGTATTCTTGCCTTACAATACCTAAAAGTTCGCGGTATTCTGATTTTAATTCTTCATTATTTAAAAGCGAGTGTGCCTTTAAACCTGACTCAAGCTCATTTAAAACCATGAATGGATTCACCGAGCCACGGTTCATACTTTGTGCTCTTACTAATGCATTTGAAAGTTTATCTTGCACATATCTAGCAGAAATACCATCAAGACCTTCTCTTGTGGTTTCTTTTCTAAATTCTTTTACATTCTCCTCTGTAAAGCCAGGAAGAGTTTTTCCAGAATATAGTTTTAGCTTTTGCAATCTAGTTAAATTCGCCTTCTTAGATTTTTCTAATCTTGTTAACACAGCCCACATCGCAGCCATTTCAATGGTATGAGGAGCGATACTAACACCACGAATTTTTCTTTGGTTAAAATCTTTTTTATAAATTTTGATCTCTTGATCCCAACGAGTAATGTACGGAATATCAATCTTAACAGTACGATCTCTTAAGGCTTCCATAAATTCGTTGTTCTGTAGCTTTTTATACTCAGGCTCGTTGGTGTGACCAATGATTACCTCGTCAATAAAGGTCTGAGCAAATTTCTTTGGCTTGATTACATGTTCTTGTGAAGCGCCTAGTAGGTCATATAAGAATGCAACGTCTAATTTTAACACCTCGACAAACTCGATCATTCCACGGTTAGCTACGCAAAACTCTCCGTCAAAGTTAAAGGCTCTAGGATCAGAATCAGAACCATACTCGGCAATCTTTCTGTAATTGATATCACCCGTTAGCTCTGTACTGTCTTGGTTTTTTTCATCTTTTGGTTGAAATGTTCCAATTCCCACACGATCAGATTCACTTAACACAATTCTTTTTACTCTTACGTGATTTAGAACTTTTGTAGTATCCCCGTCGTATTTTTCCATAAATCGTTGGAAAATATATCTAGATGGAGGACTTAAATCCCCTTTGATATTTATTTTATGCTCTGATTTACTCCCGCGGTTCAGCTCGTCTACAAACTGTTCTCTGATTTCTTTAGGAATTAATAACAGTGGTTCTTCATTCATAGGAGAAGGAAATCTATCAACACCTTTACCTAAAATATTACTTCCTGTTTCATCAATCCAGTCAAAACTATAAAGAGCACCCTCGTCTTCTCTGGAGTACTCTTCTAATCCACGCTTTATAATTCTACAGATTGTTGATTTTGCAGAACCCACTGGTCCGTGAAGTAAAATCACACGCTTTTCAGTACCGTAGCCAAGCGCTGCTGAACGTAGTACGTTCATTAACTTCATGATGGATATATCCATTCCAAATACAGCATCATTTCCGTTGTTTTGTTCATCATCAAAAAATTTGTAGTGAGTAATTGTTTTTTTAAAGTCCACATAATCTTCTGTGCCGGCAGCTATGATCATGTCATACATTCTTTGGAATGAATTTCTGCTAATTCTTGGGTCTTGGCGTACTAGCTCGATGTAGCTATCAAAATTTCCCGTCCAAGTTAGATCTTTTAGATGCTTCTTTTCTTGCAGCTTAGATAAAACTTGTTTTAGGTTGAAATCTGCCATAGACGCCTCCTTGGCCTTTTTAGAGATGAGTTGCCGAGATACGGCAACTTACTTTTATTATAGGTTTTCAGAGCGATGCTTTAAAGAGTAAAGTTTTACTTTCGAATTATTTGGAAGGTTTCTGGCCCAACCTCGACCTTTGGCTGGAAACCTTTTAAGCCAAGCTGAATTCTTGTGTTAGGAATATTGATCTCTACTGCTCTCTGTTTTAGCTCACGTTTAAGCCAAGACAAGTTGATATTTTTAGCTTTATTGCTACAAGTTTTTAAAAAATTCTTTTTATCTAGGCTACACACCCAACCATTACCTCTAGGCTTTTCATCAAACAAAATATCTAAAAGTAAATACGGATCTATATTAGCCTGAATCAAAGGATACATGGCTGACTCGGTGGCTGCCAAAACCTTTACCCTTTTATCTTCTGATGTATAGTAAGATACTTTTTTATTTGCTAGAGCAAATGCCCCTAATGAAATCCCGACAGGTGTTGCAAACTCCATGCGTAGGCGATCTGGCCTAACTGCAACCGCATCGATATGTACTATGTAGGATTTTGATTTAGTTTTGTTACGTATCATGGCTCTGATATCCCAAGAGCCCGCATCGTATTCACTGAATTTTGTAGGAGCTGTTGTACATGCACTGACAACAGCAATTAGACTAATCGTCAGAAGCCGGCTTACGAGCCTCTGGTGTTGTTCTTGGAATATTTTTAGCTGACGCATTAGATAATGCACTTTCTGTAGAAGCCAGCTTTTGCTGTATTTTACGTTTCTCTTCATTGTCCTGCTCAGTTTCGATTGCCTTTTTATAAAAAAGCTTAGCTTTTAGAAGCAACTGATATCTATAGTACGCATCACCAAGGTGTTGTGCAATGATACTTTCCCCTGGAGCCAATTTATACGCTGCCTCTAAATACTGAATCGATTTATCTGTTTTTCCACTCTTGAAATGTACCCAACCTAATGTATCAAGATAGAAAGGATCTTCTGGTTTTAATTCGATCGCTCGTGTCGCCATATGTAGCGCTTCGTCAAGGTTTTCACCCATCTCGGCATATGTGTACGCTATGAAGTTCATCGCTTGCGAGTGATCAGCGTTGATTGATAAAACTTTTTGCATTCTTGCAATTGCTTCTTTTCTATCACCTAATTTGTCAAAAAATGATCCAAGAAAAAATTGTATCTGCTCATCTTCGGGAAAATCTTTTTCAGATTTTTTCAAGAAGTCTAAAGCATCTGCATATTGTTTTTTATCATCTAAAAGCGAAGCATACATTGTATAAAACTGAATAACATCTGGACGTTTTTTTAATGCGTCTTTGTTCCAGCTTAGTGCCTCATCATATCTTTCTTTTACTTTTAATAAGTAAACACCGTGCAGAACCGCATCAGTATAGTAGTTACTCGCTAGTGGTATTTGCTTATAAATCTCGATTGCATTTTCAGCTTCGTTGATCTCTTCGTATACCGCCGCTAAATAAAACTTAATTTTATCTGACTCAGGTACTTCTCTAAGAATAGATTTTAAACGAGAGATGGCTAGGTCGTATTTTTTTTGCTCGATAAAAATCATTGCGATTTTTACTTTTGCACCAAGCCCGTTGTCTCCACCCTCTACGATCTCTAATTGCTTTAC
>JAGRAL010000123.1 GCA_020434605.1 Bdellovibrionales bacterium | reverse complement strand
GTGGGGCGGATCGTTTAATGGTGGTAGTGATTACATGACTATTTTAGTCTTACTCACATCTACCTCTGCCTTTTTACTGCCGCAATACTCACACTATATTTGGATATATTTAGGTGTGCAGGTTGTACTCTCTTATTTTATTTCGGGTGTCGTAAAACTAAAACAACCTACATGGAGAAGTGGTGAGTCGCTACTATATTTAATACAAAGTTCTAATTACCAAATACCAGACAAAACCAAACACCTTATCACAAACAAAAAGGTAGCTGCGGCTTTATCTTGGGTTGTAATTATTTTTGAGATTTCTTCGCCACTTGTGCTATTAAGCCCAAACATTTGCTTTTTCTACTTAGTAATCGCCACTACTTTTCATATAGCAAATTTTTACGTATTTGGACTAAATCGTTTTATATTTGCGTGGCTCGCCTCTTATCCCGCCCTAGTTTACTTAACGTTTATGATACACTAAAAGTAGTAAACAGCACTAGCACCAGCATAACCGGGTACGATCACAGGAACTAACGCAACGTCATTTTCTTTTTCAGTCTCTTCTTTTCTATAGTAAAGACCTAAGCCGTACATCAAACCGATCGATGCTCCTGATATTACATCATGCATATAATGTTTATTGTCATTCATTCTACTAAACCCTACCAAGGCAGCCAACGCATAGGCAGCCGTCCCGTAGTACAAGCCATGCTCAGCACCTACGACAGAAGCAAAAGCAAAAGCGGATGCTGTATGCCCAGAGGGAAATGAGTTTCTTGACTCGCGGTTATTAGGCCTTGGCTCACGTACTGTATACTTTAAAACAGATACCACCAAACCAGAATAGAATGAGCTTTTAAGCATTAACTTGGTTCTACTGAGGGATTCTTTGTTTTCTGTAAAATAGTAGTTAGCATACATTCCGATTGCGTAGAGCGCGTTTGGAATCATCTGCCCTGCTAAGTCTCCGATCTTAGAAGCTCTACCTAAAGGTCTTTCTTTTGCCACTTCGTCCTCGGTTTGATCATTAAGCGCGTCCTCAAAAACAATAAAGGTTAATGATGTAGCAGAAGCATATATCGTCGTAGTCTTTGCTTTGGTTGTAACAGGAGATGCCATATCTTTTTTGAACGTTTCCCACAGAGTTTCTTCAGAAAAAGCAAACATCGACATCAGTAATAATAAAAATCCCACGATTTCCCTTTGTTATGTAGTTTCAATTAATTCTATAAATAAACATTAGAATGGCAAGATGAAATAACGCACAACAACCCATAATTGTATTCCATAAAAAATATTGCTACTTATTGCACATGATTTTCACACTATTTTTGTTAACTTCGCTTTCGCTAGCTGAAAACACAGCGTCCGCCGAGTACACAGTCCCACCTTTAAAAGAAATAGTTTATGAAATCCCAGATACACTTTTAGAATCCTTAAAGGTTAGTTTTTCTAAAGAAGCTATTCTTCCTTGGGCGTACATCGCTTCATCTACAGCCGTGCTATACAAATACGATGAAGACATCTTGCTTCATACTCAAAGAGATGGAAGAAAGTGGGGCTTAGGAAATAAAGATAATACTGAAACTCTCATCACCGTCGGTAATATTGATGTGTTTAGAGGGCCTACTGATCAAGGATCATTATTTTATTTTTTAGGTGATGGTTGGACCCATACAGCGATTGCTGCCAGTCTTTATACTTACGGTAAATACAATGAAAACAACCGCGCCACTGTTACAGGTATGCAGATTGTACATGGAATGTTTAGCTCAACGGTTTTTAGTCAGGCACTTAAAAGATCAACTGGCAGAGAAAGCCCCTCCACAAGAACCGAGAAAAGAGGTAACTGGGATTTCTTTCCTAGCTACTCAAAGTATAGTGCAAACACAGCAAAATACGATGCTTTTCCTAGCGGCCATATCATGACAGCAACCATGACTTTAACTGTAATTAATAATAACTACCCCGAGTACTCTCATGTGATCCTACCCGTTGGGATTTCATTAATTAGTTTGCTGAGCTGGCAAATGGTAAACAATGGAGTGCACTGGGCATCGGATTACCCACTTGGTATAGC
>JAGRAL010000122.1 GCA_020434605.1 Bdellovibrionales bacterium | reverse complement strand
TAATCTCAGGAGAGCATTTATAGAACGTTCCGTTAGCGCAATAAGCTTCGAGTGGTTCCCAATACTTAACCGGAAGAATAAAATTCTTGCAGAACTCTTTAGCGCCACCTTTTTTCTTTATCATTTTTTGGACGTTCTTTTGAGCGTCAGCTTCAACTTTAATTAAATGAACCGTTTCGCTAAAATCAAAGAAGTAATCCTGTATTTTTAAAAGTCCTTCGAGTGAATAGTCTTTTGCATCTAAAAATTTAATGGCGACTTCTTTTCTTTCCGAAATCCCTTCTTGCATATTTTTAACTTCTTCTTGGCTTGGACACCCAGTTAAAAACCCTAAAAAGAGAACCGATAATATTAATCTTTTCATTTTGTACCACCTTTCAATGAATCAATCAGAGGAGGATTCATTGAGTAATCTCCGTCAAAAATTAACCTTTGAAGTCGATCTGTAGAATTCAAAACACGATAGTGAACAGTTAGAAGTGCTGTTTCAGCCAAAATCTGAGCTCTAGAGTTTTCAGATAATTCTACAACGTCAATATTTTCACCAAGTTTTAATCGTCTTAAAAGAGCCTCTTTACTTTCTTTTGAAAGCTGAACTCTTCGCTTAAAATTATCATAGTTTGCAAGATCAGAGTTAAATTGTGTTCCAACCGCTCTAAGTTGACGCTTCAGAGTTTCTTCAACACCAATCTTTTGCGTTTCCATTATCTCTTTTTGCGCATTGAGAATTTTTAGAGAAGCCTCTTTACCACCTAAACCATTTGGAATTGGAATGTTGTCGAAAATCCCACCAGCAACACCACGGCTAATCTGGCTAACTCCCATAACTGCGTATTCAATTTCTTTTTTAATCTGGCTTAAAACTGATAAAAAGTGATCAAACTGTCTACGTTCAGGGCTAGATGAAAGAAGTCTGAATTCATATTCCTTTGGATTAATGGGTTTCAGCTCTTCTACTTTAGGCATTTCCACAGGTGTCAGCACAACATCTTCGTTAGTCGTGTAACCAAGAGCATAAGTTAGCTCATCGTATTCAAGAGCTAAGAGAATATTCAAGTTCTCAGCATCCTCTTTTAAACCAAGAAGTCTGATTTCAATATCTCTCGCCGTACCTGGTTTTGCGCCACCAAAAGTCTCTCTTGTTTTAACGATTTTATGAATTCTCTCTAACTCTGCAATGCTAACTAGAACCTGCTTATAGAGTTGTTCATCAAATAGGACGTGCTTATAGAGAGTTTTAGCAATGTTAACTTCATTACCCCAAAGAGCTCGATAACCTTCTCTTTCAGCAAGATAAAGAAGCTTATTTTCCTCTAAACGAAACCAATTTCCTGGGACCAAAAACGGAGCAATATCTGTTAATTGATCAAAGATTGAAGTCGGATCAAGAATGATGCTTGCGATACTCCAGATATTCAATCTTGGAAGTAAGTCAGCCCGTGCTTTTTCAATATTCGACTTTGCCTGATATACTTTTAATGCATTCTCGTAGACTTTGTAATTGCTATTACTCACTCTATCAACAACGTCAGATAATTTAATTTGCTTTGGAGCTTGAGCATTGGCAATACTAACTCCTAGGCAAATAATTGTGGTTAAAAAATATTTTCTCATTTTTACCTCTTACTTAAGCTTCTTAACGCTAAAGTAGTATTTACCAGCGTTTGACGACGGCTGAACTGCGCCGATCAAGAAAGGTACATCCTGCAATGCAAAGTTTTTTACTTTGTCCGCTACATTTTTAGCCTTTGTCACTTTATCTGTAAAAGCTGAATTACCACCTTCAGACAAAAGAATAGTATAAAGGTTAGGGCAATCAGTTGATGCAACAGCAATGCTTCCAGCGTCCATGTTTGGCTTTAAACCAGCTACGCGACAACCTACCGCAGTAGATTGATCATCTGGATGCCATTGAACCACTTGCATATGAAAATAAAGATTATTGAGATCATTTTCAATCTCACTTAACTGACGAATTCTGCTGTCAGTATAAGGTGGAATACTTCTAGAGAAGGTAAATTTAATCTTGAAAGTGTCTTGATCCACTTTCATTGAACCTTCGTATTCGCCTTCAATAGAAGCATAAAAATTATGGCGTTTTGCCAAATCCTGCTCCATAGCTGCGGCTTTTTTTGCAAGGTTGTCATTTTCAACCTTGCTTGCTCCTTCTTGTTCAGCAGCAGCACGCTCTTTGGTGCTGTCGGTTGAACTTTTCTGGTCGCATGCTGCTAACCCCACGATGAAAAATAAAGATAGTAATAGTCTCATGGTTTCCCTCCTTAATGAGAAATTTTCTGACTAAATTTGGTCATATGTTTTTCGAATACTAAATATAAAACTGGTAACACAACTAAAGTTAAAAGTGTGGAAGAGATAATTCCACCAATGACAACTGTGGCGAGCGGTCTTTGTACTTCCGATCCAATACCTGTTGATAGCATCATTGGAATAAACCCAAATATCGCTACGAGTGCTGTCATCAACACAGGTCTTAATCGAATTGCCGTAGCTTTTTTAATAAGTGCGACACCGGACATGCCTTGAGTTCTTAACTGATTAAAGTAGTTCACTAAAACCACCCCGTTAAGAACAGCAATACCCGAAAGTGCAATAAAGCCGATTCCAGCTGAAATACTAAACGGCAACCCCAAGATAATTAGATTTACGATTCCTCCAACGAGAGCCAATGGTACGCAAATAAAAATAAGTAGAGTTTGTGCAATACTTCCAAAGGCTGCATAAATCATCATCAGAACAAGTGCAAACGCAATTGGTGTTAAAACCATTAAACGGGCTTTAGCTTTGTTTAAATTCTTAAAATTTCCACCCCATTCAACGAAATAACCTTCAGGCAATTTCACTTCTTGTTTTACTTTTTCTTGTGCCTCTTCAACAAAAGATTCAACGTCACGTCCTCGAAGATTGATAAGCACCGCTGATCTTCTAGAGCCGTTTTCTCTATTCACTGATCCAAATGTTTCTTGAAAGTTTAAATTTGCAATAGTGGATAAAGAAGTTGTGGCGTTTCCTGCTAAGCCCACTGGTAAATCTCTCACTGTATCTAAATCAGCACGATCTTCTTCGCTGAGTCTAACAACTATTGGGAACTTACGATCACCTTCGTAGATATAGCCTGCCTCTTCGCCGCCAAGAGCAACCGATACTGTCTCAAGTACATCGCTAAGATTAGCGCCAAATGATTTTAATACTCCGTCTCTTGGCTCAACTCTCAACACAGGTGACGTGCCAGCAAGGTCTACTTCAACGTCTCCAGCGCCTTCGACTGTGCCAACGACAGCCTGAATCTTTTTAGAAAGATCCATATTGACTTTCAAATCTGGTCCATAAATTTTTACAGCAACGTCAGCTCTTGTACCTTCTAAAAGCTCATTGAAGCGCATTTGAATAGGTTGCGAAGCAAGATAGTTTTGTCCTGGAGCATACTTTTCAAGTTTAGCTACAAATTCATTTACTAGCTCTTGATAGGTTTTCTTAAATAGTCCCTCACGCTTCCACTCTTCACGAGGTTTGAGCATGATATAAGTATCTGAAACGTTCACACCCATTGGGTCAGTTGCAACTTCACTTGTTCCAATACGAGAGAAGACATCGTCTACTTCTGGAAAGTTTTCTTTAATAATTTGATCTGCTTTTCTTTGATACTCAACAGATTGAGTAATGCTAGAGTTCACGGGTCTAATCATGTGAAAGGCAAAAGAACCTTCGCTTAATTGTGGTAAAAACTCAGCTCCTCTCGTTAAGAAAAGACCTAAACCAATAACAACAGAAGCTATAGCCATTCCAATTGTTTTTCTTTGGTTAGTTACTGCAAGATTTAGAAGGGGCAAATAGATTTTCTGAGCCCACTTCATAACTCTTGGTTCTTTGTCTTCAGCATCTCCAGAGAGGATTAAGCTTGCAAGAGCTGGAGCCGCAGTAAACGAAAGAATGAGCGCGCCAATTACTGCAATGCCAAATGTTGAGGCCATTGGAATAAACATCTTACCTTCTATACCTGTTAAGGCGAAAACTGGTAAGAATACCATCACGATGATTAGCTCACCAAAACCAGCGGCAAGCCTAATCTCCACTGTAGCTTCGTAGATGGCTTGTTGAAGTTCTTCTCTTGTTAACTTTCTACCTAAAGATTTTGTCTTATCGTGAATATACCTCACACAGTTATCCAAAACGATAACAGTTCCGTCCACGATAATTCCGAAATCTAAAGCTCCTAAGCTCATAAGGTTTCCAGAAATTCCAAGTGGCTTCATCACTAAAAATGTGAAGAGAAGCGCAAAAGGAATGGTAAGTGCTGTCACTATAGCAGCTCTGATATTTCCAAGAAGAAATAAAAGAACTATAACCACAAGGCTTGCGCCAAAAAGGAGATTGTGTTCAACCGTACCAAGAGTGGCATTTACAAGATCAGACCTATTATAGACCGTTTTTAAATAAATACCTTTAGGGAGAGTAGGTATGATTTCTTTGATTTTCTCATCTACTCTTGTAGAAACAGTTCTACTGTTTTCTCCCAACAGCATCATGACTGTACCTAAAACAACTTCATTCCCATTGTAGGTAGCTGCACCTGTACGTAAATCTTTTCCGAGTTTTACATCGGCGATATCACCAATCGTAATTACTCTAAAGTTATCTAAAGTTTTAACTGGAACATCTTTGATATCTTTAGGTGATTTTAAAAGACCAACACCCTGAACAAGAAACTGCTCAGCAGATTGTTCAATATATCCGCCGCCGACGTTTCTGTTCACCTTCTGGAGCGCTTCTAAAATCTCACCAAAATGAACTCTGTAAGATGCCATCTTACGAGGATCTGGCTGAACGTGGTACTGCTTCTCAAAACCACCCGATGTATTAACTTCGGCAACTCCTTCAACTGTAAGAAGTCTTGGCTTAATGAACCAATCTTGGAGAGCTTTAACTTCCATAAGTTGTTCAAGACGTTTCTTTGGATCTTTTTCGACAGTTTCAAAATCTAAAACGTATTGATAGATTTCTCCGAGACCAGACGAAATAGGACCTAATGTAGACTCAGCACCGGGCGGCAATTCATCATCGACACCCTGAAGTCTTTCAGCGACTAGTTGTCTTGCTCGATAAATATCGACAGAGTCTTTAAAAACTACTGTTACTTGTGAAAGTCCAAAACGAGTGATGGAACGTACTTGTTCTACTCCAGCAATACCTCTCATAGAGGATTCTACTGGAAAAGTAATTGTTCTTTCGATCTCCTCGGGAGCAAGGCCTTCAATGACTGTATTTACTTGAACCTGATTGTTCGTAATATCGGGTACTGCATCAATTGGCAAATGTTGGAAGCTATAAATACCTCCAGCAATTAAGAGGGCCACAAATGCTAGTACGATTCCTCGATGGTAAACTGAAAAATGTATTATTCTGTTAATCATATAAGCACCTTAATGTGAGTGTCCGTGGGCGACACCTTTCTGTTGAAGTTGAAGAGCACAAGATGACAAAGCTCATCGAGCTTAGAAAAGAAGTTGCTACAACTGGTGAAACTGTTCCGTTTACTTATACTGGTCTTAGTGAAGAGTTTCCTCAGATCACAAACCATGAACAGTTAAATGAAGAAATTGCTCGACAGGCACTTCGTTATCTACAGGCTATCGGCGCTGAGGATGCGTTGATTAGAGTTATTAAACGGCCAGAGTTCCAATCTCTTCGTGATCGAAGCGAGCCAGGAATCTAAAGTGTCTAAGGATTACGGCAAATATTTCGGATCAGCAATGATGGTTGGGTTTGGTTTTGTTGCGTTTTATCGCTGGCAACAAACTCAGCTTATCTTTTTCTTGCTTTTGGTCTTGAGGGATTTTGCCGCTGGTTATTTCTTTTTGAAAAGAAATCCTGCTCAATCAAAGGGGCCGAAGCTCTTAACGGTTTTGGCCTATCTTTCGTCTGCGATGCCGCTTTTGTATTTAGACTCTACAGTTTCAACAAAAACACTATTTTTAGCGTCTGATCTTCTGGCAATATTTGGTTTTTTAATAGTCGTTCTTGCTACAGTTGAGCTTGGAACTTCAATAGGTATCTCACCAGCCAATCGAGGCGTTGTTCGCTCTGGAGTCTATGGCTACGTCAAGCATCCGATGTATTTTGGGTATGTAGTTTCAGAGATCGGATTGGTGATACTAAACCCATTAAATGCTGCGTTATTTGCATTATCGCTGTCTCTTTATATTTTCAGGTCCAAATCTGAAAACAAAGTCCTTCAAGTAATTCACTAGAATAGAATAAACTAAATAAATTCGAGTTGTATTCTCTTGTCATAATTTTATTGGAATGCTCTAATTTTTTTTAACAGTTACATTAATAAATCGCCCCTCAATATTTTTCAAAATAGCGATTAGGATTGGCAAAGATGAGAATAGTAAAAATTGTTATAAAAAACTTCAGAGGGATCAAAGATGGAGAGATCCTGTTTCCTAATCATGGTGTTCTTGTAGGTGATAATAACACTGGAAAATCCACCATTCTTGAGGCTATTGACCTCGCGCTTGGTCCAGAAAGAATGAAACATCGTCCTGTCATAGATGAACATGATTTTTACGCTGGTGATTATTTGGTCGCTGATAATAACATAGAAATTAGTTCTGAAGTTATTATTTCTGATTTATCTGAAGAGCAAGAGACGTATTTTAAGGATAATCTTGAATGGTGGAACAACAGTACAAATACATTACTTACAGAGCCTCCCGCAGAGGAAACGGATTCCGAGCATGTCTCATCGGCATTGAGAGTTAAATTTATTGGTTCATATGACACAGAAGAAGATGATTTTATTGGTGACACATTTTACTGTTCACCAGTTAAAGACGATTCAACCTTAACGAAGTTTTCAACAAAAGACAAAAGACAGTGTGGATTCCTGATTTTGAGAACATTAAGAACAGGATCGAGAGCACTTAGTTTAGAGCGTGGATCACTCTTAGATATTATTTTAGACCTGCGTGAAATCAAATTAAAGTTGTGGGAAGATGTTTTGGTTCAACTTCGAAGGCTTCCAATCGTAGCAAACCCTGAACTGGGCATTTCTACTATCCTTACAGGGATTCAGAATGCTTTAAGAAATTTTGTTCCATCAGAATGGGGTACTGATCCTCAATTAAAAGTAACGGATCTTACTCGTGAAAATCTTAGAAAAAATCTAAATGCATTTATCGCTACTGGTGCAACAAAAGCAAATGGTGATAAACATATTGCTCCATTTAAAAAGCAAGGTACGGGAACCGTAAACACTTTGGTTCTTTCTATGTTGTCTATGATTGCTGAGTTAAAGAAGAATGTTATCTTTGCTATGGAAGAACCTGAAATTGCTATCCCTCCTCATACGCAAAAGAGAATCATTTCAACAATTCGCAAGCAATCAGCACAGGCGTTGTTTACGTCTCACTCTCCCTATGTTCTTGAAGAATTTGATCCTTCTGAGGTTATTGTTTTACAAAACAATAACGGGGTGATTCGCTCTGTTCCTGCAAGTTTTCCTAACACGATCAAGAGAAAACAATTTAAAGAACAATTTAGAAAGAAATATTGTGAGGCACTGCTATCAAAACGAGTTTTGATAGCTGAAGGACGAACAGAGTACGATTCCATTCCAGTTGCTGCTCGAAGATTAAATGAACTTGATCCCAATAAATACTCATCATTAGAGGCTCTTGGTATTTCTGTTATTGACGCCGAAAGTGATTCACAAATTGAACCTATTGGAAAACTCTTAAAGTCACTTGGTAAAACAGTCTATGCTATCTATGACAAGCAAGAAGAAGTACAGAGACTAAAAATCATAGCCGCTATTGATGTGGGTTTTGAGTCTTCGGTAAAGACATTTGAAAAATTAGTATTAGAAGGTGTGCCAGCATCACGGCTAAAGACTTTTGCTCTGGCTTTAGTCGCAGATGGTGATTGGCCAAATCATATAACTCCTACACCTAATGCGACATCGACAGATGACGAAATAAAGGCAGGTTTAGAAAAATACTTTGGATGGAGCAAAGGGGCATCAGGAGCTGCCAATTTACTAGAGGGCTGTGCTTTAAATGAATTTCCAGACTTCATAAAAACCACAATTGAGGCGATTAAGACCCATACCGAACCTCCACAACCTACACCCGAAGCTAATCCAATCGAAGTACTCGTCTGAGGGACTATGACACTTCAGATAGATGATAAACGACAGGTCATACTTAACTGCCAAACAAACATGATTGTTCTTGGTGGGCCTGGCTCTGGGAAAACAACAATCGCTCTTGTTAAGGCAGACAAAGAAATAGGTTCATTGAATAAGCACCAGAAAATTCTATTTTTGAGTTTTGCTAGGGCGACTGTTGCAAGAGTTCAAGAGAGTGCTTCACAAAGCATTAGTAAGGATAATCTAAAACGGATTGAGGTTAATACCTACCATGGATTCTTTTGGAACATCCTAAAAAGTCATGGCTATTTGATTAGTTCGATATCTCCACTTGCACTTATCAATCCTGCCGACGCTGCTGTGAAAATGTCTCATCTAAAAGCCGATGAAAGACACCAAGAGTTTGTGCGTATTTTTGATGACGAAGGAATCATTGGATTTGATCTTTTCGCTCAAAAGGTAAAAGAGATTTTCACAAAATCTAAAAAGCTTAAAGAAATTTTTTCTCGTGCATACCCAATTATTATCGTTGATGAATTTC
>JAGRAL010000121.1:1180-12291 GCA_020434605.1 Bdellovibrionales bacterium | reverse complement strand
CCAAGTGGAGGCCAATCTCTTAGGGGTTATCAGCCTTCCCCCACAAGATGAAGACTTAAAAGACCTTACAAATACTAAACACGAAGTTTACGTATCTTATGAAAAATCCTCTCCAACAGGCGCGATATTTATAGAGCAAAAAAATTCGTTGGTATGGATTCATAAGTTAGTTGTTGATCCAAATCATTTTAGAAAAGGAATCGCTAAAAGCTTGGTCTCTTAT
This sequence comes from Bdellovibrionales bacterium, assembly GCA_020434605.1. Lineage (GTDB taxonomy): Bacteria > Bdellovibrionota > Bdellovibrionia > Bdellovibrionales > UBA840 > JAGRAL01. Next base: position 12,068 of record JAGRAL010000121.1, on the reverse strand, counting down.
GCGTTGAATTTGTATCCAGATTTTATATTTAATGTTTCTACAGGGGATAAAAATCAACCTGCTTTAAACTTGTATAAAAAATTTCATTTTGAGTTAAAAAGTCGATCCGAATTAGCAGAGGGTTTAAGTGTCGTAACTTTAGAGCGCAAACCATAAAAAACCCACTTTAAGTGGGTTTTCTTTTTATTCATCTTCGGCTGTTGGCCAAATTTGCTCTATATCATCATAATCTTCCATTTCATCCGGTGAAGGAAGTAATTCCACAAGGCATTCTCGCCAATAATCAGGTGATCCTGCGCTATAATCGATTCCTACCTCAAACCAGCCACCGCCAATTGATTTAGTCCTCGTTACTACGCCATCGATCTCTAAATCCATAGCATCAATCGTCATAAATAACTGTTCACCTACAATATTATCCAATTGAAATTTCTTTTTAGCCTCAGTGCTAAGTAGTTCTTCCCTGTGAACATGAAGTAATAATCCCGTCTTTGAAATATCCATGATCTTTGCTGTCTCAGCAAAATCTTCTAGGTTAAGCCTTATCGCTACAACTTCAATGGCTTCCGTCTCTTTTCTCAGTGCTACCGATTGTCTATTTTCAAAAGCTCTCATAACCTTCTCTAGTTTAATGTTCTTACATACTCATCGGACTAACTAGACCAAAGTTTAGCAAAATGAGCGTTTTGAGGGGTTTTTTGTACCACTATGAAACAAAAAGAGGACCCAAGGGTCCTCTTTGATGCAGCCATTGAATGCTTGTTACTGAGAACAATTATTAATAGAAGTTCCACCATTTATACCTGGACATGACCAACTTAAGTGAGTTGTACAATTCATACCAAGCCAGTCACACTGCTGCGTACTAGTGACTGTTGTAAAGTAAAACGGTAGCGACGCACTATAGTTACAGTAGTTTTCTGCCAGTGATGGAGAAACTCCTGATGGTGGAAGTACGTTAGTCTTACAAGATAATGCATCTACAATTCTTGGGGCACTACAATATGCTGTAGCAGCGTTATTAGTACCAGCACATTGCCATGACCATGAGTACGAATAACTCATTGGACCTGGCTGCGGATACGTAGGCGTTGTCGCTGCACCTACTGCGCACAATTGAGTTCCCAGCGTTCTGGTTGGTATAGTCGTATTTGCAGAACCACAAGCTCCTGCAACCCCATTAGATTGACATACGTTATTTGAATCAGGTGTTGTGCCCGATGGACATGACACCACACACGAACCATTGTGCGTGTATGTACAAACCACATTATACTGCATTAAATCACCATTTTTAACACTCTGGCGAACAATACGAACTCCGCCGGTGATCTGCTGGCCCGGCGCACCGATTGAACCTGGTTGGTTGATAAATTTAAATGTTGTAATTCCACCACTAGAGTCTATTGGATATCCTGGAGCCAAGTAAGACTCATTACCCATTGTATAGTTAGTGTAAGACCCGGGGTAGTTATTTACATCACAAACAGTACTTCCATTAGCGCCGATGTGCTGACACATTTGTAAAGCAATTCTATTATTAGTAACTAAAACTTTCGGAACTTGAACAAACGAGTAAATCACTTCACTAGCACTAATGCTATTAGTTGCAGGACTACCACTTGAGTTTTTACTAACCCATGTTTTTACATCTGGCATTATATCATAATCCGAGTTGATGTTTTGCGAACCTCTGCGTAAGAAACCTTTTAAGTTTTCACCTGGCGCACCCACATGGCCTGGTAAATTTTTAAATCGTAAAATTTTGTACGTTGACGTTTGTGAGTAAATACCATCGTACTGACAAGTAGGTTGCCCTGGTTGATTACAACGAGAAGGGTCAACTGTGTACCATCCTGTACCATCACTACACTTAGTAATAGAATCACCTGGCGTTTTACGAGCGCACATTTCGAATGTAGAGTCATTTACTGGAATCTTCACAAAACTGTACCATGTTTCGCTTACAAAGAATTTATCATCCGTTGGACTACCTGTATTTGAACGACTCCAATACATCGCGATAGAAGCCACACACTGACCGCCATCATTTACTAATCCCGGCGCACAAGTACATACGTTAGCAGATGCTGTACATGCTCTTGTAACTGGGGCTGGTTTTGGTGCTGTACAGTTACTATCCGCAACTACCTGGCCACTATTGTTTTTACATACATAACTTGCTGTTTGAGTACCTTGATTTGTTCCACAAGCTCCGGTACATGCACCGTAAGAGCCTAGCACCCATGAGTAAGTTATATTTTGCACACAAGTATTATTCACTACTGAGTAACCGGATAAACATCTTGTTATTTTACAGTTATTAGCTGTTGTACCCGTATTACTTCCTACGCAAGAGTACGTCGTAGTTGTACCAGCTGGCACTGTAAATGAAGCCGGACTTGGGCTACCTGACTGACAAACTGGATTTGGTAAACTTGCACCAGAAGAAATAACTCTTGGATTTGGATTTAAACATGCTCCGTTAACTGGAGTCACACACACGCCGCCTTGATTTACTTGAGGTGGAGTACATGTACATGTGTTAGCAGGCGCTGTACATGCTCTTGTAACTGGGGCTGGTTTTGGTGCTGTACAATTACTATCTGCTACTACTTGACCATTGCTGCTTACGCACTGATAGCTAGCCGATTGAGTACCTTGATTTGTTCCACAAGCTCCCGTACATGTTCCGTATGACCCCAATACCCATGAGTAAGTTGGATTTTGCACGCAAACATCATTAATTACAGAGTAACCGGATAAACATCTTGTGATTTTACAGTTATATACAGATGAGCCTGTATTACTACCTACGCAAGCATACGTCGCAGTTGTACCTGCTGGCACAGTAAATGTAGCCGGACTTGGGCTACCCGACTGACAAACTGGGTTAGGTAAACTTTGATTGTATGTAATCACTCTTGGATTTGGATTTAAACACGCTCCGTTTACTGGAGTCACACACACGCCACCTTGATTTACTTGCGGTGGAGTACAAGTACATGTGTTAGCTGGTGCTGTACATGCTCTTGTTTGTGACGCTGGTCTTGGCGCTGTACAATTACTATCAGCCACCACTTGGCCACCACTATTCACACACTGATATGTAGAAGACTGTGTTCCTTGATTAACTCCACAAGCTCCCGTACATGCTCCCCAAACCGCTTGCCATGCAAAGGTTTCAGGAATCACACACACACCACCTTGATTTACTTGAGGTGGAGTACAAGTACATGTGTTAGCTGGCACTGTACATGCTCTTGTTTCAGCTGCCGGTTTTGGATCTGTACAATTACTATCAGCAACTACTTGTCCACTATCATTTCTACACTCGTAAACCGCAATTTGCGTTCCTTGATTAACTCCACAAGCTCCCGTACATACGCCATAGGTACCTAGTACCCAAGTATATGTTGCTGGAGTTACGCAAACCCCACCCTTATTTATTTGTGGCGGAGTACATGTACATGTTTCCGCTGGTGCCGTACATGCTCTTGTTTCAGGCGCTGGCTTTGGATCTGTACAATTACTATCAGCAACTACATTACCGTTGTTGTCTTGACATTGGTAACTAGCTGTTTGTGTTCCTTGGTTAACACCACAGGCCCCTGTACATACACCGTATGAACCAAGCACCCATGAATATGAAACTACATCATGAATTACAACTCTTCTTGAGAGCGTAATAATCCCATGAGTAGTGGTAGTTACGATTACATCAATATTGTAGGTTCCAGCCAGGTTATATATTTTATCAATTGGGTTTGTTGAACCGACAGTTGCATCACCAAATCTCCAGCTAAATGCTGTAGCATTGATACAAGTTGGCACATAAACGCCGTAGCGTAGGCTTTCACCCACATTACCCACTGTAGGGCCTGTTAAGGTTAATAACGTGCTATCACATGGAGGGTTTGAATCATCTAAAATAGTAATTCTATGAGGTAGTACAACAGTATCTCCATTAGCTTCTTCTACAGTTACGCTAGCATTTTTTACTCCTGGTGTAGAGTATGTCGTTTGTACATTTAAGCCACTATCTGTTGCTGGACTTGAGTTGTTACCAAATGACCAGTCAATCGAACTTATATTTAAACAACCTGGAATAGTTAAGCTATACGGAACTACTTCATTTACAAAAGCCACGTCAGGTGCTGTTACAAACAGATCTTCTATACTAGGACATGTTTGCTGGATAGATACAGGCATTGATAAACGCTTTTGATTGTTACCATCAATAACATCTGTTGATACCACAAATATACCTGGCCACATCCACTCATGTGACATAGTGTTTTGGTTATTTGTAATTGTAGTACCATCACCTGCGTTCCACGCAAATGTTAAGTCTTCACAGTTGTGGTTAACTGCATAATCTAAAGTCTCTGCTACCATACCAGACGGATCACCTGAAAGTGCTAAGTTATCAAGTTCGCACGTTTGACCACCATCAAGGTTAATATTTACAGTTTTACTTCTTGGATTTTCGCAACCATCTTTCATGGCCGTCACACGCATTGCATACGATCCCGGTTGGTTGAATACGTACATCATGCTTGGGCCATCACCTAAAACATTGTTATTTAGGTCCCATGTATATGTAGTGTGGGCCGCTGGAGGGTTTACAAAAAAGTTTGCGGGTTGTCCTAAAGTTACGGTTGGAACAGAAATTTGTAAGTTAAAATCTGCTGGTAAACAGGCTAAACCCGTAGGCTCTACTTTATTTCCTCCAACTCTTTGGAAGGCAACATCAGAGCAGTTTTGATAACTTAAAACAAACACGGTTATGAATAACGGAGCAAACCAATATGTAAATCGTTGATAAAATGTGCTTGTCATTGTCCTACTCCTCTAAAAACCCATATATATAGGTACGGTAGACTTATCGGTCTCAATATGATCAAACTTAACTTTTCTTGCTACAAAAACTCCTGTTATTATAGGCACTTACCCTATGTAGTGGATTTTTTTGAGATTTTTAAGGACGATTGTCTTGGATTTCGCACCTCAAACCCGCTTGCCTAAGGCTAGGCTGGCTGCTAGTAGTTGTGCATGTCTTTACAAACTTTGCTGGATGCTCCAGAGGAAATGCGTAATCAAAAATGGGAAGTGGACTTTTTCACAGCCTTTGTAGATGAAAGTGTACACTTAGTTTATCCAGATCCTAAACCAGGCCCTGACAAATGGCCCTATATGATGGCTCAAACCACAGCCACTACCTATCCTGCAGAGCCAACAAAAAAACTTTTGCATTGGCTTCATGATAAAGGAATTGGCTTAGTAATAAATGCTAACAAAAAACTGCCAGACTATGTGTTTACATACGGAATGATTTGGAACTTTCAAGAAACGGGAAAATTCATATCTGACTTTACTTCGATTTCTGATACTAAACTTGAGCTTGATACCAATCAGAACTACTACTATGGCTATCCATCTCAAACTTTTATACCACCTTATGCACGTAAAATTTTAAAAGACTTCTTTTTACAACAAGGTGTTATCTCTCCTAAAGTGGTTCTTTTAAGTAAAAACGAAAGTGATTTTGATCTTTGTTTTTCATTAGAATCTTTAGGTAATCCGCCACCAAAAGAGCACGAGGGGATCCTTGAGGCCATATCGTGGTTCTTACCTTCCCACTATAGATTGTGCTTAATTTCTGAGAAGAACCTACCCAAGTTTCAAGCCCTATAGTGATTTTTATACTTCATAAGTACGTGTAATTTACATAGTGCTAGGAAAGTAAGAAAGTCTTTGTATTTCTTTGCAATATTTTTTAGCTTATAGGTATCGCGGAGGATTTTATGAAGAATGCACTTTTATCGCTAATCGTTTTGGCTGTTACTATGGTTATTATCAATACTCAAAAAGTAGAAGCTACTGAGACTACTAAAGCTGTGGCATGCGTACCTTGCGATAACAAGTAATAGTTCGTAATCACATTTTTTTGTCAAAAAGCTCGTCAGTGACGGGCTTTTTTATTTTTACCCAGACTAGACCAACTTCTAGAATCCCTCTACTTTACTAAGCAATACTTAAGCTTTAAGCCTCGTTCATCGACAAGAATATATGTTTAGGAGTGGTCGATGAAACACCATATAGTTACATTATTATGCTTTCTTTTTGTAGTCTCAGCATGTTCCGATGTGAATCTTGTGCGACCAAAAGACCCTATTACAAACGCCAAGAGCGTTGGTGAATTTTGTACTCTCGAGCCAGAAAAACGAGATGTAAAAACAAATATTTTATTAGTGACCGATTTTTCAGGTAGTAATGCCTCTGGAGATACTACTGATCCAGACAGACTTCGTATTAAGAAAACAGAAGAGTTTTATAACAACAATAAAAACCCTGACATTTACCGTTGGAGTTTTATCAGTTTTGAAAGTAAGGCCGAGGCACAGTTAAACGATGGCGACAAGAATATGCCTGTATTTACAGATGATGATGCTAGAATACAAGAAACTCTAACTAAGCTAAAAAGCTTTCCTCAAAATGGCGGCACAAACTATCAAGCGGCCCTTGATATGTCTGAGGATGCCATACAAAACGATATTGATACTAGGCCAGATAGTGACGATTACTATTTAATTATTTTTATGTCTGACGGTGTACCTAACCAAGGTAACGTTACTAGTGAAAGTAAGGCTAGACAGCGTGTGAGCGAGTTAATCGGTATTAAACCTGGAAAAATCTTTTTATCTGCTGCTTATTATTTTAAAGGCGGTGGAAACATTAGTGCCAGAAAGATTATCGAAGGAATGGCTGAAGCCGGTGGCGGTAACTTTGCCGACTTTAACAACGCTGACGATATCAAGTTCGATGACTTGCTTGTTGGTCGTGTGATCTTGTCTTGGGTATTAAAAAATGACTCTTTCTTAGTATACAACTTAAACTCGGCTATCTGTGAAGATGGTGCCTATGATGTAGATTCAGACGGTGACTTTTTATGTGACCGCGATGAAATTGCGTATGGGTTTGACCCAACAAAGAGATCCACACCGCAGTGGAACGAAGAAACCCAAAACTACGTTGACCGCGGGTTTGCGGATTACTTTCAATGGTGGGAACTACAAGGATTCATAGTTCTACCTCCTATATGCGAACTTAAAGATAGAATCGATGAAGACAATGACTTGTTATATAACTGTGAAGAAGATCTAGTAAAAAACGATAATCCACGTGGTACTGAGTACCCTAAGGATGTTATTCGTTATATTTCTGATCGTGAAGATCCAGATACAGACAATGACGGTGTTATCGATGGCCTTGAAGTAGCAACTTTTAGAAGTCATTGGGGCTGGGCTCTAGATGATTTTATCAATAAAGATTGGGACGGTGAGCGCATAAGTGCCTTTAAACAAATTCAAGAACACAGAAATCCACTATTGATCGATCCAAACGCACCAAAGTACGATACGCTAATACAGCAACGTCAATCACCTGGTAATGGGATGTCTTGTTACTCTTATTCTCAATCGTATTTACAGTTATACCCAACACTTCCTGTAAATCCTGAGGATGTGCATCCTCTATTAAGAAACGAGAACAATTCTAAAGGTAATTACAATACTGTTCTTGTTTACTTTATGCAAAATAGATTTAAAGATCCTAACGGAAAAGGAATCTATATGTATAGCTTTCAATCCCTGCTAAACGACCCTAGAGTTCAAGACTCTAATGGCACAGCAGCTGGATTAAAGGTAAATGATTCTGTGTTTACACCGTACGAAACCTATCGAATACTAGAACGCCGATTATAAAGACCTTGAGGCCTAACTCGCTATCAGCGTTTAGGCCTAAACACTTGTTGTACATCTTTTTGCCCGATGTCTTGCGGTAAAACTTGTCCATTTACCTCATGGTAACGAATTGTATTCATTGTGTTTGGGTAAAAGTTAGAAGGTGATGCCGCATCAAACGTATAGCCGTAATAGCCACCATTCGAAGCTAAGAAGGTAACCGTATTTATAGAATGGCCGTATAACTTTCCATCTACCCTCATTACTATGTTTGAAGTGGATACACGCGAGCGCGGAATATCATAAGAATTATAAATTAATTGTACCGTAGACGAAATAGCTCTGCAGGCCGTTAACAATCCACCAATTTCTTGCGCATCCATCATTTCTGATACGATAAAAGTAACATTTTGATTAGTACAAACCAAAAGCTTCCATGGATCGCCTTTATACATTGATAAGCAAGACTCTTGGATGATCTTTCTAGTGGCTCTAGGTAGTGGATCAATTAAAAACTCTTGAGCCGCTATAAATGGAGCAGTGCTCAACCGTAAAAACATCGTAGCCGTCATAGTCGCATCCAGAACATCTACATTGTAAACCTTCTCGGCGCCAATCAGTTCTGAGTAGATACCAAAAGCGGTCTCAGTACTCCACGGCTGTCCCACCACAAGATCATCTAATATCTCGCTATGCAGACTTACTTCACGTGTAGTCGTATCTCTTTTAATTCTAAATGCATTTGCATCAAGGCAGATCAAGTGCAGAGATAGTATCGTAAGACACATCACCTTTACACTGAATGTACGTGCAAACTCCCCCATGTATTATCCCCCTAAATTTTTTGCCTTAGCTCCCACACTTCGGCAAATTTTTATACCCCTGTAAATCTTCATGATCAATTGGCACTAAGTTCTCTGAGCTAGTGTAGTAAATCCCAAAATTTGCATCTACTTTTACGTTAATAGTCTGCACCGGCTGAAGTGCTCTACCACTTTTGCTAATACAAACAGGGCTTGTAGCAAGAGTTTTTACAAAGTCATTCATCGAGTGATCCTGAGGCGCCTTAAGTTGTGTTAACTCTGCAAAGACAGCTTCATGGTTAAATGTCCACTTAACCAAAGACCTTCTATTAAATCTTACTACAAACTTTTTAAATTTATTTTTAATTTCAGCCAATTGCTCTAAAGTATAATCTTTTACGCTAAGGTTTTGACAGGTTTCACCACTTAAAACGGTTAAGCATTTAATAGTAGTCGCTGCAATTACAGGGTTAAAAACAGCTTCACTAGAATCATTGTAGTTGTAGTTGGTAGCTAGTAAATCTAAGTAGCTACGTTTATCAAAACCAGGCAGTGTGATTTTACTAAAAGCCTCTAGCGCTCGGTCCGGCAACCCACCTTGCAGTACAGCTACTAGCTCTCCATCGTTATTAAAAATTGCACTTCCAGAATCTCCATCATCAAAAGGACAATCTTTAATCGATACTACACTTGGAGTGCTATTAAAAAAGTCTCCTACCGCTGAAGAGTATTTTTTAGCCCTACATTCTACTCTCTGCATAGATGATGTATTTGTTTTGAAATTGTACTCGGATTTATAGTAGTGCAAGTCTTGATTATCTTTAAATGCTTGTGCATTTATTGTAGCTACCTTGCCCAGTAGCGGCGTTTTAAGTTTAATAATCGCTACATCAGGCAAGCTTGTGTCATTTTCAGTGATGTTAAGGTACTCTATTTTTTCGCAAGTTGATACTTGATCACCATTCTTTACGGCTACATCTTCAGTACAGTTTTCTTGAAACTCTTCTACGCAGTGAGCGCTAGTAATTACTCGATCATTATCAATCAGGGCACCACGACAAAAGCTTCTTCCCCATACGCCCATTGTAATTACACTTACCAACGACTGAGGGCAATCAGTACAAGTCACCTGATGTTTTTTAACTGAATCTACAAAATCAAAATCGGCAGCAAATATTGGGTGAGTAATAAAAAGAATAGATAGAATGAATGACACAAATCCCCCAATTTTAATAAACACATGGTCGACAGGCCCCTACCTTAACCACGGCAAAAAATTAGCCCAAGGATTTAAAAAAACATATAAGTTCTATGGATTTATAGTAATTACAAGTCTTACACGATATCGAATTGTGTAAAAATGTAGGGCAAAAATAGGGAAGATATAGGGTCTAATTACCTAAAATGCGTTCGGCTTCAGCAGCAACAAAATCTGTCTCTTCTTTATCGCAGCTCGCCTGGCTAACCACAAGAATTTTATGGCTTCCAACATCTCGTTTGTTTTTTCCCATCAGGGAGCTTGGCGTGATTTCAAGCAGGTCATCACTTCTGTCGGCAACCCTTGTAGGTAGAATAGCGGCAATTACACCACTAGAAGCCACAGCTCTTAGGGTTTCAAAACTATCCGTATGCAAAGTTGGCTTATTTAAATCATGAGATTTTGTAAACTTGGCAAAATACCTAGGAAGTCCATCTTTGCTAGGAGCAAGAGTCCCTAGCCCATATTGTTGAATGGCCGACCACCCCTCATTAGCAATACGGTGATTTTTAGATACATAGACGCCAAGTCTATCACTCGCTACTTCTTTTACATAAAATCTATCCAAAGAGTCTACCTCGGCAACCAGTGCAGAGCAAAGCTCTCCCTTACGAACCATTGTTAGAAGATTTGCTGTACGACTGATTCTTAGGCTCAATCTAAGGTTAGGAAGTTTTTGTTTTAGGCTATGTACAAAGCCCGGCAAAAAATCGATAGCGATACTTTCATAAGTACCAAAGCTCATCCAACTCATATTAGGAACTGATAATCCATTTAAATCTTTTAATTTATCAAATGCGGCAAATGCCGGTCTCACCACCTCAAGAATAGAAAGAGCATCTTGTGTTGGTATCACTGAACCTTTATTGCGAATCAAAAGTGGTTTTCCAAATGAAGATTCGAGTGATGTTAGAGTTTGTGATATTGCGCTTGGTGAAACTTTTGCCTGTAAAGAAGCTTTTTTAAGACTCCCCTGTTGAATCACTAAGTCTAGTACCCATAATTTTTTTATTTGATCTACGTTAAGGTCTCTTGCCATAGACAAAGGTTTTACCATGTTTTGTTTATTTAGCGAACAAAAA
>JAGRAL010000121.1:0-1062 GCA_020434605.1 Bdellovibrionales bacterium | reverse complement strand
CTCTAATCAATACATATAGAGCAAATGACAATATGATTAGAGTTGCGAATGAACGCTATTTACTACCAAGGGGTATAATATGAGTAATAATATAAGAACTCAAATCATAAAAAGTCTAATAGCAGTAGTTGGTTTTTCAACTAGTGCACACGCAGCTACAACATATGTAGTAACTGTTACCAATGGGTCACAAATGCCAATATCACCAGCTGTCATTTATGCAAAAGCTGGCGGAGAGTCTGCCGCAAAAATCAATAGCGCGCCATCTGAAGGTTTTGTAGCACTTTGCCAAACAGGTAATCCAGCATTGCGACTAGAGGAATTAGAAAATGATTCATCTGTTAACAATGCTTTTAAAACTATGGGCCCAGTACTACCAGGACAATCAGCCGCTTTTGAAGTAAAAGTAAAATCACCACAATCACAAAGCATTCATCTAGAGACCATGTACGGAAAAACTAAAGATGTTTGTGGTGTTGCATCGGTAAATAGTCATAGCTTAGTGGCTTTGAAGCAACATGCAACGTATGAAGTAATCGCAAAAGACAATGTCCTATTAACTGGTGCTTTTTTAGATCCAGAAGTTGATAGCTACTTAAAAGATGATGTTTGTGCTGATCAAAAAGATGCTGTTTCTTGCCTACGTTCACTAGCTCAAGTAAACATGGATGCAAAAAGAATCAGAAATTTTTCTGGCTACTTACCAAGTGTAGTATCTGCCATTGAATCCAAGTACGGAGCTAAAGAAACTCAAAGTTTAATTGTTCCAACATCTGGAGCTATTCAAGTTTCTGTAAAGCTAAAGCACTAAAATCAAAACGCAGGTGTAAGTGATGAATCACTTACACCTGTTTAAAGAAAGTTTAAGAATACCACCATCACAATATTTGCCACATAGGTAGAGAGACTTATTACTTAAACTAAGATATCCAGAAACTAAAAAACCACCGTCAATGCGGTGGTTTATTGGTAGGAGATACCGGACTCGAACCGATGACATCCACCTGGTAAGGGTGGCGGTCTACCAACTGAGCTAAGCCCCTCCGCTTGGAGGTGTTCATA
>JAGRAL010000120.1 GCA_020434605.1 Bdellovibrionales bacterium | reverse complement strand
AAAATTTCTAATCTTTCATGGGCAATAGAGAGTTCTTTCCCTAGATTTGTCAGTTGGGCTTCAGAAAAACGGTTTTGTGAGGTTGAGGACGAAGCCCCACCATAAGCCAGAGGGCTAAACACTAGCGATAAAGTCAATACAATGACCAAAAGTTCTCTACACATTTCCCCGAATTCTCCCACTCCCCTTGATGCAATTCAGGTGCCTCAAGGAAAACGGTGAGAATGTATGAATAGGATTTAAAAGACAATATATTGCTGGTGCGTCTAAAATACTTACAGGGGGATATAAAAATTACGTCTTCAAGTATTCACTATTTCTGTGGAATATTAATCATTTGCCCTACATATATGCGGTTGCCGTTAAGGCTATTAAAATCCTTTATATCTTGTATAGAAATCCCGTAACTAAGAGAGATGCTAGACAAGGTATCTCCTCGGCTAACTCTGTATTGCAAGATATCACTAACTGCAACTGAGGTACTTACTCCTTTATGCTCTCTAATCGCAGAGACAAAATCTACCTCGCTTTTTATCGGCAAATATACGGTGATTCCTTTTGGAATAAGAATGTTTTTATTAACAATGGATGCACTAAACTGGGGGTTGTACTTTATAAAAGAAAATCCCTCTTCTTCATAAACCTTTTCAAGTAGCTGTGATGGGTAAGACTTGTCAGTTACAAACTCTTCATAGGTAAATGGCTTCATCCATACTGGGTTTTTAAAGTGAACATCAGCTTGCTCTTCGACCTTTAGGGCTGCCAAATAACTTGCATAAAAGTTTTTAGATGCAAATCCAAAGCGGCCAGACTTTCCACGTCGTATGATCTCCACAATGTCTTTAGTTCCAAGTTTGTTACTAAGCCTTGCGATACCACTAGGTCCATAGTTGTAGCCAGTAATTGCCAGAGGCCATGATTTTGTTAACTCATAGTTACTACGTAGTTTTTTAGCAGCTGCCTTAGTAGCGGCGATAGGGTCATTTCTATAATCTACCAGTGAGTTGACCTTCATGTATAGCTTGCCGGTGGATCTCATAAACTGCCAAATGCCAGAGGCACCAACTTTTGATCTGGCATTTAAATTGAATGAACTTTCAACGAACGGCAATCTAACTAATTCAATCGGCACTTTGTTTTCGATAAAAATTTCTGTCATTCTTCGAATGTAGCGACCGGAGCTATATATACCTTGTCTAAAGTAATCGCTTTGTCCAAGCTGAAAGCGAAGTCTCCCCTTTTGCGCAGCATCTTTATATTTATGCTCACCCTCAACATTTTCATACATCTTCCAGTAACGTAAATCTTCACCTGTTAATGTTGCTGGGTCTTTTACACTTTGCAGTGATAAAAGTCTTTCTTTAATCTCTAGCTTTTTTTGCTTAACTAAATTTTCTTTAGCTTTTCTTTTTTGATAGTCATCCAAAGATGGATTTTTCATGATATCGGTAAAATCGACTTCGATATAGATATTATCAATGATTTCACTGTCATGTAAAACGCCCTGCCATGAAGAGTATTTTGTATAAATACTTTTCCAAAAGTTTACCTGTGTTGCTAATCCCTCTGGTACTTGAAATGTCGTTTCATCATAGCCTAGGCTACCTAAACTTTTTTTATAATCTGGTTTTTGCCAAGGCTCACTTAGTTCTGGATCAATTTGAAAAAGCGGTTGCTCAAATGATATTGGCGTATCCTCATCTTCTAAAAGAATGGATGAGTTTTCTTGATCCGTCTTTTTATCACTAGCTTCTTTGTCTTTATTAAAAATAAAATTAAGCCACGAAGCTTGAACTACACCTGAAAACAACATGATTACAATAAATATTTTCATTTACTTTACCAATTCCATTAAAATTTTATCAAAAACAGATTTTGCTTTATAAACATCTTTTCCATTATAAATCATTGCAAACGAATATAAGTTTTTATCTTTATCCTCTGCGTATCCTGCCAGGCCTACCACTGTACTAAGTAAGCCCGTCTTGGCCCTAACTTTAACAGATCTTCCCAATCTAGACTTAAGAGTACCATCAATACCCGCAATGGGAAGAGCGGCTAATGCCTCATATCTAAAGAAATCATTATTTATGTTTAGTAAAATTTTATTGAGACTGTTAGCACTAACTCTATTTTCATAGGAAAGGCCTGACACACTTTCTATTTTAAAGTCACTAACCCCAATGGATGATAAATATTTTTGTATAACTTTTTTGCCGCCAGCTATGTTTCCAGTTTTGTCAGATAGTAGCGATAAATGCTTTACTAACATCTCTGTAATAAAATTATTCGAAAACTTTAACATGTCTCTCATAATCAGTTGCAAATCTTTACTATCGGTCTTCGCCACAAGTGTAGAGTGTTTTTGGCAGCTTCCAACTTCAACCTTTCCATCTACACTGATTTCTCGTTGTTTTAAAAAAGCCTTAAGATTGTAGCCCAGCCACAGCGCCGGTTGTGCCACTGACCTGTAGACAACAACCTCATCATTCTTAACTCCCAAGCTTCCTTTTAAGCGAATCTTTTCGCCGCTATCATCGACAGAGAGTCGATCAAAACTCAAACCATGCTTTAGCTGATTTACTGATCCTTTTACTGTGTTTACATCATTTACAATCTGAAAATATTCATTTTCGGGATCCATTTGGACAAGAACCTTACTTCCTACATTTGTTGGTTTGATATAAACATTTACAGAGTTCCAGTTAAAAGACGCAGCCGAAACTGGAGCATCATAGGCCCGACTCACTCTTGTATCATCACGCCCCTTATCAAACATCTCAGAGTCAAAAAGTGATTCATCTATAATGATATTTTTTTTTTTTTTTTCTATTCCAGTTCGTTTTAAATTTTTGTTTTTTTGAATTTTGTTGTTTTGTTTTTTTTTTTTTCTTTTGTTGTTTTTTTTTTTT
>JAGRAL010000119.1 GCA_020434605.1 Bdellovibrionales bacterium | reverse complement strand
TTTAGATATGGATCAAAAATTATCAATTTGGAGATTTCGCCATGTACAAATGGTTGAGCGAATCATTGGAATTACAAGGGGGACAGGTGGGACGCAGGGAGTGCAGTATTTAACTTCCACCTTAGAAAAAAGAGCATTTCCTGAAATTTGGAATTGTAGACGTTGGGTTATTACACATCTGGAGTAAGCATGAAAGAATCAATGAAAAGAATTTGGGAAAAATTTCCCTGGGAAGATTTAAAAGGAACTGTAATTGGTGTGGATGAAGCTGGCAGAGGCTGTTTGGCCGGTAGAGTTTATGCTGCTGCGGTGATATTGGATGCAAATAAAGACAACACGATTTATACGGATTCAAAATTATTGTCCGAAAGTAAGCGCGAAAAATTAGCTGAAATCATTAAAGCAACGGCAAAGTATGGCATTGGTTATGCAACAGTTGAAGAGATAGACCAGATCAATATATTTCAAGCATCTATGTTAGCAATGAAAAGAGCTGTGGATAATTTAGGTCTTACCCATGGTCACCTTTTAGTGGATGGAAATAAAACGATCCCTAATATGCTAGCATTTGAGCAGACAGCATTAGTAAAAGGAGATTTGCGTGCCTCTCCCATTTCTGCAGCTTCTATTTTAGCAAAAGTGGAACGAGATCGTTATATTTATGAGTTGGCAAAAAACTATCCACAATACGGATTTGAACAACATAAAGCGTACGCTACTAAGCTTCACAAAGATGCCATTAAAAAGTGGGGACCTTTGGACGAGCATAGAAAAACGTTCGCGGGCGTCAAAGAATTTATCTAGTACATACCAAAAAGGCCTAGAACAAGAAATCAAGGTAATGAAGTGCCTGCAGCAAAAGGGGCACATCATTTTGTATCACCGGCTTCCGACTTGGATCATCGAAGTAGATATAGTTAGTCTCTCACAAAAAACTACCATTTCTATAGTTGAGGTAAAATCATCAAAGCCTAAGCATTTCTATGAGAGTTTGCAGATGAAAAAGTTACTACGCTTACAAAACTGCCTATTAGAGCAAGAACTAGACGTTGAGCTATTAGTTTGTTATCCGAATGCTGGAAAGATGCAAATAGATAAGATTGAAACTTGACCTTTTAGGGTTTGAGTAGAGACACTTAAAGTATGAAGTCGCTATTATTATTGCTAGTAATAAGTTTTTTAAGTCAAAACGTGCACGCGAGTGATGATAAAACAAAAGAATTCTTTACGAGCGTTATGTATGGAACTTTGGCTGGTGCTTTAGTGGGTGCTGCTTCTCTGGCTTTTGTTGATAACCCAGGAGACGATTTACAGCGCGTTGCCAAGGGGGCATCATTAGGGCTCTACGCTGGCATCGCTCTTGGTATTTACGTAACTCAGTACTATGACAACGGACCGCCCGAGCCTGAACTTGGTACTGAGCCAGAAGTTCGTCTTCCTACATTTTTTGTGGCACCAATAGTAAGTAACAATAGTATCGATGGTTTTACATCACAATTAACGGTTTATAATTTTTAACGTAAAGATTCAGGTGTAAATTTTTTGTCATTTACACCATCAAATAAAAACTCAAACTTAAATGAAGTTACAGTATCTTGTGAGTTGAAGCTCTGGGCGACTGAAAAATTCCAACAGTCTCCTGGTGGTTTTAGTTGTATGCCTACAGTATATTTTTCGAAATCGTGAGTAATGTTTGAATACTCTGAGCTAGCTGCGAAGTTAGCATTTGTAAATCGTAGCACTGTAGAAAATAAAATATCTTGTGACTCAGTAGAGCTATCTACACGCTCACCCTTACGAATCACAAATGCCTGATGATAAGCAATTTGAATGTAGTTTCTAGAATCTGGATAAAACCGGAGCCGAGTTGTAGAGTTGATATGGTTTTGATAAGGATAGTAGTATACGGTGGAGAAAGCTTCAAACTTATCCATATAAAGCTCTAGAGCACTGGTAATATTTGACCAAGGCTCACGGTCTGAGTCGTCAGAATCAGCCTCTCTAAAGTCGTATTTTTGCGATAAGGACCACGCAGCTAGTTCTTTGATTTGTGGAACTCCATCAACATAAGTTCTACGGCTAAGAATGTGTTTTAACCCAAAGTTAACAATATCTCGCTGTGGGAGTCTGTCTCTAAAGTCAAATTGCAAAGGATCTTGGTCGCTCACACTTTGATCCGATGAATAAGGGATTAAGTCTTTAGGGCCAATAAATGAATCGTCACTCCTTTCAATGAAGGGAGTTTTTACCAAAGTTAAGAAGGGAATCATTTCATGTTTGTATGCGATATCGTTAGGGTCACCGCTATCATAAACTCTTGATGCAGTTGAACGCACAGATACTCTTGCCTGTAGGTACCTAGAGTAGGGGCTAATATCGGTGGCATCAGTAAATTTATAAATATTTTCTTGATAAGACACACTTGGTAAAATGTTTAAGTATGAGCCAACCGAAAAAGGATAAAATAACTCTGGTTTTAATATTAACCTTTGCCCCGTACGAATTTGGTCTTCACCTTCGGTAAACTCTCCATCATCGTTAAGGTCATCATAGGCGAAGTTACTACGAGCAAAGTTCACATAATTTGTATCCAGGTTATAATAAAAATTAGAATCAGAAATTCTTTGAGTCTTTAAACTCCACCTGATCTCGGGCAATTTATGAACCGCATCTTCATTTTCAGCTAGCGGGTCTACCTTGAGTTGGTTTCGATGAAGGATTGTATCCACACTGATATGTTGATTTTCATCGTACTTTGATAAAGACATCCTGTTTGTTATTGAGGGTTCTCTGTAAAAAGGAAATTCTTCCGAAAAGTCAAATGAGTATAATAAATCACTGGCTAAGTTTATGTCCATTCGATGTTCGTAATAGTTTGGCAATTCGTAAATATGTTTATATGTTAAAAACCATCGGTCTCTGGTGCGATAGTCTTCGCCGTACACAGCCTTGATTCTCTCTGAGTCAGGAAATGTTTCATCTCTTAAGTAAGCATAAGATAATATACCTGAGCTTCCAGGTGCCAACACATATCGATATTCTAAATTTGTTTTTAAACCTCTGAACTCAGAAGTGGTTAATGTAACAGTAGCATCCTGACTATCATCTATGACCCAATAGAACGGAAGTGATAAGGCGTTACCGCCACGCTTTGACCTTGAGTGACTGGGAGTTAAAATACCAGATTGGCGCTCATTTTTTAAAGGAACAAAAATATATGGCAGCCAAAAAACGGGAATGTTTGCCAAGCGTAAAATGGAGTTCTTGATTCTGGCATATCCCCCAAAGGTGGCCCTAATTTCGGTTCCGGTAAAACTCCAAGCTGGAGGGCAGGTTGTACAAGCTGAATATGTTGAGTTGATAGCTTCGTACTCGTTTT
>JAGRAL010000118.1 GCA_020434605.1 Bdellovibrionales bacterium | reverse complement strand
CGTTGACCATGGAAAAACAACTCTTGTTGATGGACTCTTAAAACAAAGCGGCTTGTTTCGTTCAAATGAACGTACAGAAGAACGCATGATGGATTCAATGGATCAAGAAAGAGAGCGTGGAATCACTATCGCCGCCAAAAACGCTTCTTATGTTTACAAAGATATAAAAGTTAATATTGTCGATACTCCGGGCCACAGTGATTTTGGTGGAGAGGTAGAACGTATTTTAAATATGGTCGATGGTGCAATTCTATTGGTGGATGCTTCTGAAGGACCATTGCCACAAACTCGCTTTGTGTTATCAAAAGCATTAAAGCAAGGAATCAAAGTTATTGTTTGTGTAAATAAAATCGATCGTCCCGACCGTCGTATTCCAGAAGTAATGGATGAGATTTTTTCATTGTTTGTTGATCTTGCGGAAAATGATGATCAAGCAGATTTCGATACTTTGTATGCAGTAGCTCGTGACGGATTTGCAGTAGCTAACCCAGAAGAAACAGCAGAAAACTTTGAGCTTTTATTTGACTGGGTTATTAACAAACTTCCACCTCCAAAAGTAGAACCAGAAAAACCACTACAGATGATTATATCTAACTTAGGCTATAGTGAGTTTGTTGGTAGACTTGCCATTGGTAGAATTCAAAGAGGCTCTATCAAAGTTGGCCAAGAGATTGCCGTTGTTAAAGACCAAGGCGTTGTTAAAAAAGGTAAAGTAAAAGCCTTATTTACGTATGTTGGTATGAAGCAAGTTCCTGCCGAAGTAGCTCATGCTGGTGATATAGTGGTTGTTGCAGGGGTAGAAGAAGTAGGGATCAGTGATACAATCTGCGATCCTAATAACCAAGAGGCTCTACCTAGATTAAACGTTGAAGAACCTACAGTATCTATGATTTTCTCTGTTAATGACAGTCCGTTTGCAGGTCTTGAGGGCGATCATGTTACCTCTAGAAAAATCTGGGACCGCTTGGAAAAAGAAACTCTACACAACGTTGCCATCAGGGTTGAACAAACCGAATCACCTGAAAAATTTAAAGTGATGGGACGTGGAGAGTTGCAATTAGCAGTAATCATCGAGCAAATGCGACGAGAGGGTTTTGAACTTTTAGTAAGTAAACCACAGGTTATCATGAAGCAAGTAGATGGTGTTTTACATGAACCAATGGAGATGGTGACAATCGATGTCCCAAGTGAATATGTTGGCGCGGTTACCGAAAAATTAGGAACTCGTAAAGGCATCATGCAAGACATGAACAACTTAGGGTCAAGAGTGAGAGTAAAGTTTGCTATTCCTTCTCGTGGCTTGATTGGTTATCGCTCAGAGTTTTTAACAGACACTCGTGGTACCGGACTAATTAGTGCCGAGTTTAACGGTTGGGCGCCACATGCTGGTGAGATTATGCATAGACGTACTGGCACACTAATATCTGATAGAAAAGGTTCAACAACTATGTATGCGCTTGGACCATTACAAGAAAGAGGCAGACTCTTTGTTACTGCGCAAACAGAGGTATATGAAGGTATGGTTGTTGGTGAAAACTCTAAAGAGAATGACCTTATTGTAAATGCAGTAAGAGAAAAGAAGTTAACCAATGTTAGGGCATCTGGTGCAGATGAAAAGATATTTCTTGCCCCCATTAAGCCATTGACCTTAGAATTTGCTATGGAGTGGATTTCGGATCATGAGTTGATAGAAGTGACTCCTGAAAATATACGCATGCGCTGCGTACATTTGGACCCGAATAAAAGGAAAAAGTAGTGCTCAAATACATCCTCGAGGCAAGAAGCCTCGTAAAGCGTGTGAAAGGGAAGTCAATCCTTGATGGCATTCACCTACAGATCGAAGAAGGTGATGCCGTCGGCTTTTATGCTCCAGATCAGGAAAGCCAAAACACGCTGATAGATGTACTTTCTACCTCAGAGATTCAAAGTGCTGGTGATTTATATATCAACGGCCTCAATACTAGATTTGATCTAAAAAGAGTAAAGCGAATACTATCATCAGTTATTTATGCGTTCGATAACGAACTTAGCGTAAATCAAAACTTACTTTTGCATGCTAAGTTTTTTGAAATGGATCCACTGACTCGTGAGAAAAAAATTATAGATACAATGAGATTTCTAGATATCGAGGAATTGTTGCCGCTTAATCCTAAAAATTTAAATTCATTCGATTTGTTTCGACTAAGCCTAGCTAGAGCTCTAATTACGTCTCCTAAGATTTTATTTATATGTGAGCCGTGGTTTGATTTACAAAGAGAGCAAAAAGCTTTTATTTTAGAAATTTTAGAAGAAATAAAAGAAAGTACTACACTGATATTTGCTGCTAAGAGCTTAGAGTGGCTTCACCGACTGGCAAATAAGGTGGGAGTAATAAACCAAGGAAAGATAAAAGATTTTGGCCCGCCACAAATACTTCTTAAGACTCAGGTTGGTCTAGAAGTGATTGAGTTTGTGTATAGAGAAGATGAAATTGATTACTTCATCGGGCGTCTACATAAAGACTATGATTACCATATGATTGAAGATCGCCTATTTTTATTTTTAAAGCCAGGTCAAGATTCTAAAAAAATATTGGAGATGATTAATAGTGACGAAGTAATTATTCGTAAACCAGATCTTAGTGATCTTTTAATTAGGCACGTTGCAAAGCCTGATCTAAAGGAAACGCCATATGTTTGAAATACCTCCGTGGACAAAAACAAGTCGAGTTTTCTTTTTTAGACATTTTAGCGTGTTCTTACAATCATTTCACACACAGATATTTGAGGGTTTGATTCAGCCATTTTTGTATTTGTTGTGTTTTGGGCTGGTATTAGGAAATTGGTTTGATATCACTAACGTACCATCTTATTTAGACTATGTTTATATAGGTATTCTTTGTTCAATTCCTATGTCGGTTTGCTGTTACGAATTGGTCTATACATTGTCATCCTATGCAAATAACAAAGATTTAAAAAAGTATTTTTCGCTGCTTCCGATGAGAACTGGGGAAATTTATATGGCCAGCTTTGTTTGGTCAGTGTTTAAGGCCATATTGATTTCATTTTTATTTATGCTGATCGCCGCTATTGTTGGAGTTCAAAACCCATTTTTATTTTTACCGGCTGTCATTGCAGTTCTTATTGTCTCCGCTTTTTTTGGAGCACTGACTTTATTTTTGGTTTCTATGCTTGGTTGGGATGAATCAAATTATAACAATATAATTATTTTGGTACCTCCATTTTTCTTATTTAGCGGAACATTTTTTCCGGTTGAAACTTTGCCTATAGGGCTGCAGCAGTTTTTTTACTATAGTCCTACTGGGTATTCGATTCATCTTCTTCGTTCAAAGGCTCTAGAGGCGTGGTCTCTTCTGGACTACTCTCTTCTGTCGGGCTATCTACTTCTAGCTGTTCTTCTGCTTGGTTTAAGTATTCCACGTCTTCAAGCTCGCTTTGCACCGTCTCAGGTGAAATAATTTGTTCTGACCAGGGTGGCATAGAGAGCTCTTGTAGGCCCGCTTGGTATTGCTCCTCGGTGATTCGTTTGTAGTAGTAAAGATTCAAAAACTTTAATTTTGTTCTATTAAATACTCGCTCGCTGACAACTGGCTGAAAAAAACCTCTAGAGTAAGCCTTGGGGTTTGGTAGTAATTGCACTAGAAAAGAAGATTCGACAGGGGTAATATCACTTACATCTTTATGAAAGTAATAGTTCGCCGCTGCTTTTATGCCGTAGATCTTTGGCGCAAACTCTACAATATTTAAGTAATATCCTAAGATTTGCTTTTTAGTATAATTGTTCTCTAGCTGTAAGGTTAAAATCGCTTCTTTAAATTTTCTGATATATGACTTTTCTTTCGTCAAGAAGGCATTCTTAATCAACTGTTGAGAAATGGTAGAAGCGCCACGCTTATTTGTTTTAGATTTTAAATTTTGCTGAAAGCTCTTTTGAATTTCATCAAAATCAAAACCATGATGAGAAAAGAAAGAAGCATCTTCAGACGTAATCAACGCTTGTATCAAATGATTAGGAATAGACTTATACTTTGTATACTGCTTAGAGCTAGCGCAAAAATGTACTTCGTACATCGAAGTAGTAAAACATTCGCTAAACAGTTTTACAGAGGGGAAAGACAAGGTAAGATACGTTGCTACTGTTAGAACGGCAATAATACCTGCCATAAACACTAAAGGTATTAGTTTCTTTTTAAATAAATCCATTTTCTTTAGCCCAAGTTACACTTTGTTTAATTGCTTCTGTTGAAGGTTGAAAATCAATGCCTAGTTGTTGCTTAGCTTTGGTATTATCAAACCAGTGATATAGGCTTGATGTCCATGCGGTCTCACTTCCAATAGGCCCCTTTAGGTGTAGAGCTTCAAAACTGTCACCAATGAGGCCAATTCCTCTCAGTAGTAATTTGGGAAGTAGAATAGAAGGAGGCGTGACTCCACTAGCTTCAGCAATGATCCTAAATAATGTTTTAATGGTTAGGTTGTCTCCAGCTAATATAATGCGTTCACCAAATATTTTTTTATCAAACGCTAAAAAAAAGCCTTTCACTACATCTTCAATGTGTACAACATTTACTCCGCCAGGAGTATAAAAAGGAAACTTTCCTTTAGCTACTTGCATTTGAATTTTTCGACTCGATTTTGTTGCATCACCAGCACCGTAAATGGTGCTTGGGTTGAGTATCACTGGGTCAATTGTACCCTCTTTGTAGGCTGCCATGACTAAGTTCTCGGCTTCATGTTTAGTATCAAAGTAACCTAGGTGTAGGTTGGCAATATTGTATGAGGACTCTTCATTTAGAGGTACAGGTTTAAAGCTAGAGCCAATGGCGGTAACACTACTTAAATACACTAACGTTCGAATGTTATTTTTTATACAGGCAGATAAAACACTTTTAGTACCACCTACGTTTACTGCATACATACTTTCTTTGGCAGATTTTTTGTATGAAATGAGTCCAGCTAAATGAAAAACGGCATCCATGTTTTTACATGCTAAATTGATGCTCTCAAGGTCAGTGACATCTCCTGTGTGCGTAGTAATTGGGAGATTTTTGATCTTTTCTAAATCACTAGTTTTTCTAACCAATATATGAACCTCATAGCCTCTAGCTACGGATTCTTTTACAATCCACTCTCCTAAGAAGCCTGTGGCTCCTGTAATAAGAACTTTCATGCGTTGAAGTTAACATGCTTTATAAAATGCTGTCAGTTGCGATTTATTATCGTTGCCGCTAGACGTTGGTCTTTGAGCCAATTAACTGAGTTTGAGCAATTTATTCTTAAGTGGGATACTAGTGTTCATCTGGAGGAGAAAAACGTGTCTGACAACATATTCAATAAAATATACCTATTTCGCGATATGACGAACGATCAACTAAGCTTTTTAAAAGAAGCTTCAACGACTACTGTGTATAACGCTGCTGATGAAATATTTAGCCAGGGTGATAAGGCGACTTCGCTTTATGTAGTAAATTATGGATCTATTAAGGTATATCAAACCACCGAGGGTGGAGAGAATGTGAATGTGGCTACTTTAGGTTCAGGGTCACATTTTGGAGAGATGTCATTTCTAGATAATGAGCCAAGGTCTGCCTCAGTAGAAATCATT
>JAGRAL010000117.1 GCA_020434605.1 Bdellovibrionales bacterium | reverse complement strand
CGATAAAACAATCTCTGTTCACTCGTTGATAGTAAGACCAAACGATACATCTTGTTACAACTCGCAAAGAACACAAGTTCAACCAGGCGGTCAAATCTTCGGAGATGCGACTTACGGTTTAATGTATAATGACCTTTCTAATGACACTAAATTTAAAGGGATCGTAGGAAATATCTGCTCTAGTAATTATAGTAACGAGCTAAGCAGCATCGGTAGCTATATTGCTGGTAGAGCACAAGGTGATGTACCGTTAAATAAAGTATGTGATATTATCACTAACGATTCAGAGAGACCTATTACTATCAACTTAAGAAATAGCAGTGGAACTTATGAATTTAGATTAGGAATTGATCCACTACCTCCAGGTTTTACAAATATTCAGGCGTACCCTGGCCGAGTAGAGTTCACCCCAGGCTTAAGTCAAGGTACTGAGGTTGAAATCAGATTTACATGTAATATATAAAATCCAACAAAATGGTAACACGAAAGAGCAAACACAAGTTTGCTCTTTTTTTTGTTTATATCAGAGTGAGACACAAATCTTAAAAGAAGTGTAGAGTTCAAAAAAATTCAAACTGATATTACGTATTCTTTGTAGAATTCGCTTTAAACTGAGACGGTCTAATAATTTGTACTTTGGCCTAGTAAAAATCTTGCTCTTTTCGTAGATATTTTGGTCAAGTCCTGAGAAAATATAGGCATATGGCTGTGGTGTGTATTGTTGACCGAGACAGTAAATCTATGAATGAGATGGTCTCATTCATTAAAAATTCTGATATGGATGCAGAGGTTCATAGCTTTGCGTCTTTAGAAGCGTTTGTTGCGGCCACACACTTATTTGATTCAATCGCTAAAGCACAAAAAGTTGTAGCAAAAATAGATGTTTTAATTTTTGACTATGAGGCCTGTGCAAAAATCGAAGAAGACATTAAAAAAATAAAACGCGGTTTAGAAATACAAGGCCTGCAAAACGAGTTTCCTACTAGACTGCTTTTAACCTCTTTTGAAGGAGTAAAGGTTCCAGTATTTAACCTTAAAGTGGATGACTATGTTTATAAGCCTCTTGAAAAGCAGCTCTTTCTTCAAAAATTGCAAATCGCAATAACTGCACCAGAAAAAGTTGAGGCTGCGTATTTAGCGCTTCAACCGATTAAAGAAAAAATAGAGGTAGGGAAGAAATCTACCTTGGCATACTTTAATGATTTTTGTCTTACTATTAAAAATCCAGGACCACTACATCCAGGTGCTTTTGTTAGATTTTACTCTAAACGATTTGGCCATAACCAAGTTCAAAAAATTATAGGTAGATCACTTGAAAGTACGAAGGACGGGGATGGGTATCTATGCCGTTTTGATTACTTTGGATTAAACCATGATAAAAGAACCACTCTAAGAAAAAATTACGCTGAACATAAAGAAGATCGGGTGCCATTGGTAGTTCCTAACGATAAGCTATCTGATAAACCACAAGTCGTAATTGTAGATATTGATACAAATGAAACACAAAGTTTAAAGCATTTTCTTGAAGAGAACGTAGATGTTAATATTCTGCACTTCCCATCCTACGCTAGGTTTTTGGCTTCCTGCTTTCCCACAGAAGGAAAAAAAGTAGCTGATACAAGTGAACTGATAGTGAAGCCTGCAAAGTTTAAGGCCCTAACAGTCTCTTTTGAATTGAGCGAAGAACTAGAGCTCATCAAGCTCAGCTGGGAGGTTGACGAAGAGGCGGCCGCCATAGAAATTAAGAAACTCGAAGACGAGATAGCCGCTAAAAAGAAAAATGAAAAAGTAGAAACTCCTAGTCCACCACCTACCCCAAGTCCGGCCCCCGATCCTAAAGTGGCCAGTGATGATGATAGTGATGATGATATTGTTGAAAATGCTGTTACAAGCGAAGCTAAAAAACCTGCCCCTGAGCCTAAAGCTCCTCCTGAAAAAAATCCTTCATCTGAAACTCCGGTCACCGAAATTCAATTTTTATCTCACAACCAAAAAGATTGGGAAGCTAAGAAGGACCTACTTATAAAATCAGTAGATCCAGGGCATTTAGAAAGCTTAAAAGATTTTCTTAGCGTAGCGTGGAAGACGGGTGGCAAACATACTGACAAGTTTATCTTTAATCATAGTGATAATGCTAAATCCTTATTAGTCCTACATATTGAGAAGTTAAAGGAATCTTTTTTAGTTACAGTTGAGGATAAGACAGAAGAAGAAAAAGATTATGACTATAAAAATCTAGGCGTTGGCAAGATTAACTTAACTAAAATTGATTTACTCATTATTGATGAAAACTATGTTCTTGACCCAACTCTTTGGCTTGAGGGCTTAACTAATAAAACACAAGAATTAAAAATTAAAAATATGCCAAGGATAATCATTCTTGGAAAAGCTAACGAGCCACCAGTTCGATTTTTACGGCGTGAATTTAGCGATTATATGCAAAAACCTTCGGACAAAGCTTTGCTAGGTAAAAAACTTTTAACTAGCTATCAATTAGGTTTAACCGAAATGAAAAGCTTAGATGTGCAAATTCAAAATTTAGATCACACAAAACTAGATGAAAGCATAATGCTAGCTACAGAGATAGATATGTTGTCACTCTCTGAGTTTGGAATCGCTGTGCGTTTTGGCTCTCCAATAAGACAAGATATGTTTATACAATTTTACTTAAAATCTTTCTTGGGCATGGATAACCATGAACCCATCTATGCTCGCTGTTATTTCTCTGAAGAAGATACTGAGGTGCCAGGTAAGTATATTTGCTATTTTACGTTTCTTGGAGTCAGTGACGAGATCTTTAAAACGATCAGGCTTTGGATGCGAGATTATTATATTAAGAGTAAAGACGCTGCAGAATAATCAACGACGCAACCAACTAGTAAGGCTCGCGCGCTCTCTGAAGCAAGTTTTTACTTCATGTGGAAACATCTCACTTAAAAACACCACAAATGTCCCAATCTCAGGTAAAACACTGGCTATAGTCTCATTGTCAGTATTATATATAACGAGCTCTCCACCATCTTGCTCTTTCCAATCTTTATTAAGGTAAAGTATCACAGAGAGCTTTCGGCTATTTTTACCTTTAAAGTTATCTACATGCTTGTCATAATGCTTATTTACAGGATACATCGTTGCGTGTGACTCGGTGGCATTTGCTCCCAGGTATAATTCTTGATTTAGAGTTTGTCTTAAATCTTCCAGGGCTGCTAAATAATCTTTAAACGGGTTAGAGTTTTCCTCATTTAACCATAGAATCATGTCTCCGCGTACACTGGGCTGTACACCTATTGCTGTGCTTGCTTTTTTAAAATTATCTTCTTCGTAAAGCCTGGCTAATTCATCATGCATGGACTCCAAATCAGTGGGTAAGAACAGATTGTTCTTAATCGAATAACCAACTTCAATTAGGTCATTGATGACAGGGTTCCATGCCATAAGTTTGGGAGCTTAAGTACAGCTAAAACCCCAATATGAGAAGGGAATTTTCTTGTATCTAGCGATTTTCTGGATTAATTAAAGTGTTCATGATTTTAAGGAGTAGGCAATGACAACCATATCGTCTTTTATTGATTACCACTACAGACATTTTAACGCTGCCAGTCTAAAAGATGCGGCCCGTGGCTATAAAGAGCACTTAGAAAAGGGCGGAAAGATGTTTATGACTCTTGCCGGAGCTATGAGTACGGCAGAGCTTGGTTTAAGTTTAGCCGAAATGATCAGACAAGGAAAAGTACACGGCATTTGTTGTACAGGTGCTAACCTTGAAGAAGACGTATTTAACTTAGTAGCTCATGAGCACTATGTTCGCATTCCAAACTGGAGAGAGTTAACACCTGAGCAAGAGATGGGGCTTTTAGATAAACATTTAAATCGTGTAACAGATACGTGCATTCCAGAAGGTGAAGCCATTAGACGTATCGAGGGTGCGATTGAAAAAAAATGGATGGAAGCCAGTAAAAAAGGCGAGTCATACTTTCCGCATGAATACTTTTACCAAATTTTATTAGATGGCTCTTTAAAGCAATATTATCAAATTGACCCTAAAAACTCTTGGTTGCTTGCTGCTGCCGAAAAAAACTTACCGATTATTGTCCCAGGCTGGGAAGATTCTACGTTAGGAAATATTTTTGCTGGAAAAATCATTAGCAAAAAAGTAGAGCGCACTGCCATGAAGTCAGGGATTGATTACATGGTATTTTTATCTTCATGGTATCCAGATAACCAAACTAAACAAGGTATTGGCTTTTTTCAAATTGGCGGCGGGATAGCAGGAGATTTTCCCATCTGTGTAGTTCCAATGTTAGAGCAAGATCTTGAGCAAGAAGTAGCGAAATGGTCTTACTTCTGTCAAATCAGTGATTCTACAACTAGCTATGGGTCTTACTCTGGAGCCACACCAAACGAAAAAATCACTTGGGGTAAATTAACGTTAGAATCTAAAAAATATATTATAGAGTCTGATGCTACAATTGTAGCTCCATTGGTATTTGCATACGTACTTGGCTGGTAGATTTTGTTAAAACTTCTGCAACTTAGTCCTTATTTAAAACAGTATAAAGGGCGCTTGGTAATAGTTATTATTACTGGCGCTATTATGAGTGGTTGTACCGCCAGTCTTGCCTATTTAATGCGAGATCTATTTACTGCTTTTGAACTAAAGAACGAAAAACAAATCTACATCTTACCCTTAGCTGTTTTTGGGGTTTACGTTCTTCATGCTATTGCTAGGTACATTCATTCATTTTTACTTAAGTTCACAATGGATAAGATCGTTGCAAGAATTCGTGTTGATTTGCAGGATAAGTTCTTAAAGTTAAATTTAACCTATCACTTTAATTTTAAAACAGGTGGAGCAGGGCTGCTTAGTCAAACCCTTAACGATGTAAATATCATCGGTAATGGCTTGATGATTTTAGCTGACATGGTTCGTGAACCAATTACGGTAACCTTTTTATTGGCCACAATGTTGTATATCGATTGGAAGCTAACACTGGCAACCCTTGTGTTTATCCCCGTAATTCTTGGTATTATGAGAGCTGTAACTAAGGGACTACGCAATCACTCGTACAATCAACTAGATCGCCTTGGAGAGTTGTCATCTACTCTTAAAGAAACCTTTGACGGAATTAGAATCATACAGTCTTTTAACCTAGAATCTGAAATGCGTAAAAAGATGTCTACGGTGACAGATAAGTATCTTAAAACGCGTAGAAGTATTCTTAGACGCGAAGAAGCTTCCGGGCCTCTTTTTGAAACTGTTGGTGCATTTACATTTTCCGCCGTTGCAATTTATATTGGACAAAATATTTTAAAATCAGACATGAGAATTGGTGATTTTGTGGGGTTTCTAACGGCCATGTTTTCAATGCAGCCCTCGATTAAGAAGTTGCAAGAAGGAGTGGTGAGACTTCAGCAAAGTATAGCTGCTACAGATCGTATTGTTGATACCATTCAAGACGAAGCTGAAGTGCACGAGTCTACTGAGGCTCTTCCGTTTCCTAAAGATTGGGATGAAATTGTATTTCAAGATGTAACATTTAGGTATAAAGAAACTGAAATTTTAAAATCCTTAAATTTTTCTATCAAACGCGGACAACAGCTTGCTTTAGTCGGCGAATCTGGGTCAGGAAAATCAACGATTATTAATTTATTAATGAGATTTTTTGAGCCTAACACAGGTAAGATTCTAGTCGGTGGAATACCTATTCAAAATATTAACTTAAAAGATCTTCGAAAGAATATTGCATTTGTATCTCAAGATGTATTTTTATTTAACGACACTATAGCCAATAATATAAAGTCAGGTGATTTTTCAAAAGACATGGACTTCTTACCATCCAGCGTATCTGCCAATGCTCACACATTTATTGATAAGCTAGAGAGAAAATATGAAACCAAAGTAGGAGAGCGTGGAAACCTACTTTCTGGTGGCGAGAAGCAAAGAATTAGTATAGCCAGAGCTTTTTACAAAGATTCTCCTTTATTGATACTGGATGAAGCGACTAGTGCCTTGGATAGTATTAATGAGGTTGAAGTACAAAAGGGGCTTGATAAGCTCATGGATGGCCGAACGGCGATTGTTATTGCTCATAGATTATCTACCATTGTTAGTGCTGACCGTATTTTAGTGCTAAAAAATGGTATGATCGTAGAAGAGGGTACCCATAAGCAACTCTTAGAGAAAGCGGGTGAGTATCACCGTTTTTACGAGCTGCAAGCCAGATTATAGATTTTGATTTCATTTTATCCATAAGTTCATTTTATGGAACCGTGTAGAATTGTTATATAAAAAATTTAGGCCTAAAAATTAGCAGTTGCTAATATTTCTAATTCTCGTAAATACCCAATCTGGGAATTAAATGGGAATGGGGAATACTTATGTTTTTAATAACGCTGTTATTATGGGGCACTCTACAAAATCACGCGCAAGCAGACACAAATGGCTTAAATGAGTCAGGTCCAATCTCAGAAGAAGAGATCCGAAAGCATGATGAAATCATTGAAGAAGATGTTCAAAAAGAACGAGAGATCGAAGAAGGTAGAAAGAAATTAAGAACAGCTATTGCTGTTGTATCTAATAAGCCTAAAACGGATGCCCAAGTTCGTGCTTTAGAAGGCAGAGAAATAAAAGAACTACTCGATGGCATTGGACGTTATATGAATATGTCTGATGTGCAGGTTAGACTGGCTCAAGACGAAGAAACGCAAAAGTTAAAAGACGCTGTAAAAAGAGCTTTTAATAGAAAGGGCGCATCAGGCTTTGTAATCACAGCGGATAGCGGTGCCGGAAAGTCTACGGCACTAGAGAATGTGGGATTATTTTTAATAAGTCAGGGTCGTCATGTGGTTTCTTTATCAATTAACTCATTAGTGGCAGGTACAAAGTATCGCGGCCAGGCCGAAGAAAGATTTCAAAAAATTATTAAGATCAGTGAAATGTATCCTGGTACAGTCTGGCTGATAGATGACTTGCACTCAGCTAAAGGTGCTGGTGCTGTGGATGGTTCTAAATCAGATTTTTTAGACGCAATTACTCCATATATCGCTAAAGGAACTATGAAGGTAGTTGGAGCTACTTCTTCTGATTTTTATCACAATACGTTTTCTACAGATCCATCACTTAAACGTGTATTTCAAGAATTTAAATTAACTGAGCCAAAAGGTGAAGTCCTATACGGGCGATTAAGAACTTGGGCTCAGTCTATGTACGGTGATGCAGTAGAAGCATCAATCACTAACGATTTTTTAGCTGAGTTAGAAAAATTATCAAATTACTTTTCTTCAGAAGGGGTGCAGCCAAGTAAAGCGGTTCGTTATTTGTCAGAAATTTTAGCCACAAAACCCATGGGCCCTTACTTTACCAGTGATATTTATGCCGCTGTAGAAGTGGTTGATGGAATATCTGCAGAGAGCTTTACTCCAGAGGCAAAGGCCAGAAAACTAGAAAGTCTAAAAGCGGCTTTAGATCAAGAAGTGATTGGTCAAACAGAAGCTAAGCAAGCCTTGATTAATGCAGCTTATTTGGCACTATCACAGATGAAGGATAAAGCTTCTCCGCAACTAAAGATTTTATACTACGGTATGAGAGGACAGGCTAAAACCACAATCGCTGAGATGTATGCAAAGCATATGGAGCTAGGTTTTCATCGTTTTATGATGTCGTCTTACGGACCTCAGGAAATTGAAAAACTCAAATATGAAATTGCTCTAGAAATCCAAAAAAATCCATTCGTGGTACTGCTCTTCGATGAAATCGAAAAAACACCATTGGTAGTTCAAAAAGCATTGTTAGACTTTATGGATAAAGGATATTTTTCGGTAAACTATAGAGTGAATGGAGACCGAGTAGTGTCTATCGGGGTAGATACCACTAAAGCCAGCGTTTTTTATGCTACCAATGCCGGGGAGCAAGCAATGGCAGACTCATTAGCGACTAAGAAGTCTGCCATTGGCTTTATTGCTGCCAGTGGTGCAGAAGCTAAAAAACCAACGACAGTACAAGAAAGAAGAAGTTTTGTATTGCAAGACGGAACACTTTCAGAGCATTTAGTTGATAGACTTTTGCCGGTACCAGTTTATGCACTTTCAAAAGAGCATGTATATGAGCTAGTAAAGGTAAAGCTTCAGGCTCTACTTAAGGAAATAAAAGAAGACCGTAAAATCGATATCTATTTATCAGAAGAGGTAAGAGAGGGA
>JAGRAL010000116.1 GCA_020434605.1 Bdellovibrionales bacterium | reverse complement strand
CCGAACTTATAAAATCTCCTTCGCTCAGTCCGTCGCGAATTTCGTAATAGGTTTCTGTCTTCTGCCCTAGTTTTACTGTCTTTGCTTTTAAGCCCCCGTCATCTTCTACAAGATATACCAGATCTGCATTTCCCGCATGAAGCACTGAACTCTCTGGAATTGCAATGACCCCTTTTAACGGAACTTGAATTTCTCCACTAAATGTTGTTTCTGAAATCAATCCTCGCGGACCCGATTGAATATTACCAAGAACCCTAACTGTACGACTAGTAGGGTCGGCAATACTATCTACAGATGTAACTACTCCATGAATGTCTTCATCTGGAATATAGCTACTCGTTGCTAAAAATCTAAGACCCGGCTTAACATAGCGAAGATCTTCTTCATAAACCTGTATTGCAACTCTCGATGGCGAAATAAGACGTCCCGAAATAGGTATTCGAGCGGTTAAATCCATTTTCTCGACAGCGACCTTTTGAATCCCCAAGAGTTTTAGTTGGTAGGGTGTTGCAGAAACTACGGCACGAGGGTCTATCTCTTCAATATCTGTCGAGTGATTACCTTCGTCTTTGACCTTTACAAGTTTCATGTGACAGATAGGACACTCTCCCGGTTTTTCTGAATGAATTTGCGGGTGCATTGGGCATGTCCAATACACATCTTGTTCTTTGGCGTGTTCATGCTGAGATGTATGTTTGGCATCCATTGGTTTAGACAAGCCTCTATAAAACCATACCCCACCTATCAATAAAGCTACCAGCCCACTTATAAGCACTATTCTTTTCATTTTTGTTCCTCTTATCTGAATTTCTCAAGTTCCATAATAGCTTTTTCGTACTGCTCACGAACCTCTAGAGCTTTTAGTTTAAGCTCCGGAAACGCCTCAAGAGTTTCTCTCTGATCCTGAAGCGTCTCCATATCGCGAGGAGCAAGATTATTTACAATTTTTTTACGCTTTTCAGCTCGAGGCAAAAGCTCATCGGTAAATTGATCAAGCTGCTTTTTAAGAGAAATGGCTCGCTCCATATAGGTCGATTTTTCAGCTTCTATCCTAAGTTTTTCTTTTTCAAATAAGTACTGCTCCGCCTGACGTCTGGCTGTTGCTTTACTGCTTTCAGCCTTTGGCTGCCAAAAAAATGCAAATGGTATAGAGGCTCCCACCATAACTTCAGTATATCGTGGCGACACCTCTGATTTCTCCATTTCTTTATATTGAATATTAAAATCTGGTAACCATTGTGACTTGGCCTCTGACTCTCTTGATTTCATAGATGCTAGCTCAAATCTTTTTTCTTCAAGTTGATGAGGCTCGCCAATAGATTTTAAGTCTGGTATATTAGACGGGGGAAATTCAGTGGCCATCGGGCGATACGTACTCGGCGGTTGGTTAAGGAATTCTGCCGCTGCAATTTGTTTTTCACGTACATTTTGTTCTGCCTCTATAAGGTTATTCTTTAATAGATCAAGATCATTTTCAGCCTTAATAACGTGAATTTTCAAGAAACTATCCGAGCGTGAGGCTGCTCTGGCTAACTTAATATGATTTTCAATAATTTTAGATTTTTCATTTAATAAGCGTAAGCGCTCTCCTGCTTCCCACAACTGAAAATAAATATATTTTGCAACCGCAGTAACTTCCATTTCCCGTGCCTGCAGCTCCTCTTCTCGCGCAGACGCCATCGCCTTTCTGGCCGCATGATCACTTGATATTTTGGTTGGAAAAGGAATGGATTGACTCACCGTAAACCCCGACCTACTTCCAGAGTCCATTTGCATGCGAATGAGGCCTACCTGCGGCGGAGAGATTCTAATGCCATAAGCATTTTCTTGCTCTGCGCGAGTAGATGATGCAGACGCCTTTAGGGTCAAATTTTGAGACCTTGCCTCTAGTATAAACTGTTCTAAACTGATTCGTTCTTGGGCAAATAGGGAGTCAGCCGCCAATAGAATAAGTATTTGAATGATAAACACTACCTGTTTCATAATGCTAACTACGTAAAACCATATGATTCTGTGACAATTTTTATCTATATAAAAAGACTAGCCCTTTATTTCTAACTATTAAGCTAAAATCTTTCAATACTAATGATACACTGTCAAGCTTCGGTACCTACCTACATAGAGTAGCCAGGCTTTTTATAAATCTCATTTGGCTTACCGATAATATCAGGCTTATAAACCTTTTCTGCCCACTCATCAGGACTAATTTCTTCGATGGCAACTGATACAGATTTATCACTGCTTTTTAAAATCTTACAAACATCTTGAGCAATCGCATCGGTAAGCTCTTGCTTTTGAGTTTCTGTGTTTCCTGGCCATATCTTTACTATTATATGTGGCATATTGGTTCCTTGTTTTAATTGATAATAACAAGCACTAAGAGTAACTTTAATACTATATCAAATCAAATATCTACGGGGCCTGTCATAGGTTCTGTAGGTATATTTTATCATATCTTTTATGTAGGCAATCCCTCAAACTTTACTAGCGAGTCTAAATCATTTTCCCACTCAGCTTTACTAGAAATAAAAATATGGGCTTCTGGTTTTATAGAAACGTTATTATCTATACTACCCGCAGGGACAACCAGTAGTTTACCGCCCATCTGAATATTTGGTACAGCTGACCCACAGTCTGAACAAAAACTTTTAACGTGTCTTGTATTTGGTAAATTAAATGCTTTAACTAAGTTTTCACCCGATTTCCAGTTTAAACTTGCCGTAGTAGAAAACAAATTGGCTGCAAATGCTGACCCCGTATCTTTTTGACAATGCTTGCAATGGCAAAGAAAAAAATTTTCAAAATCCCCATGAACCTCAAAGCTTATTTTTTTGCAAAGACACGAACCTTTTGTAATTTTACTCATCTTTAAACTCCAAACCATTAAAGCTGTAATACTAGATAGTAAGATACTACTATTTATTTTTTATTAATCCATTGAATATAAAAGTCGTTGGTTTCCAGAGTTCGTGATGACGCTTTTTTCAAAACTCAGTCCTAATTTTATGGCGACTTTTTTTGATGCTTCATTGTCAGGGTGAATCAAGGCAATAACCCGCCTGATTCCTATTTGATTAAAGCCATAATTAACCATCGCTTGTGCAGCTTCGGTAGCAAAACCACTTCCCCAAAAAGAGGAGTTAAAAAAGTAGACGATTTCGATCTCTTGCTTGTTGTCGACTTCTTTTTGAATAAGTCCGCAATCACCTATGTGGCTCCCCGAGCTCTTCTCTATCACAGAGCGAAAACCAAAGTCTGTTTTTGCATTTTCTAGATCTGCATAAAAACCGTTTTTAAAATCTTCTTCGGAGACTGGACCACCAGAGTACTGCTTAACTTTTGGATCTGTCCAAATTGCTTTTGAGGAATCAAAATCAGACTTCTGTGGAGAGCGAATAATTAATCTATCTGTTTCAATCTTCAAATCTTAAATCCTTTAAATATTTATTTAATGGTGGAGGCGGTGAAAACCTCACAACCTCTTGAAATTACTGTAGTTGAAATCTCCGTTAACTACAAATAACTACAAATGATTTTTCGGCCCTGGATTTTTCTAATTTGTAATAAGCGAGTGTACAGAGACACCCGTGGTACACCCAATTTAGATTCATTCAAAAACTTCTTTCATCATTTTTTACTCTTCCTCATCTTGGAAACTCGGTGCCTTGAGCCACAGGCATTTGAACACCACTTTGCTTTCTTTCGCCCAAAAAAGAACTTA
Source organism: Bdellovibrionales bacterium (assembly GCA_020434605.1). Classification (GTDB taxonomy): domain Bacteria; phylum Bdellovibrionota; class Bdellovibrionia; order Bdellovibrionales; family UBA840; genus JAGRAL01. The sequence continues at coordinate 223 of JAGRAL010000116.1, read as the reverse complement.
CCACAATCCTCAGCCTGACAGCGTCGTACTTTGTCCAGGTTGCCCAAGGCGAGGTGGTGTGAAAAGAGGTAGGCGGCAATTTCGTCGGGGCTTAAACCTCTCGAAATATCTGAGATATCAGTTTGCCAGCGAACACTTCCATCTTTTTCTTTTCGAAGAATATGAATAAACCTAAGTTTTTCAGAAAATCCATTGAGCCATTTCATTAGTTCATCCGTGGGGC
>JAGRAL010000115.1 GCA_020434605.1 Bdellovibrionales bacterium | reverse complement strand
ATTTGTTTAAACCACAGTTCATAGACTTGGTGAATGATAATAAAGAGAGTTTCATCATGCTGATCACTTTTAAGCTCTTGCAGCTTTAATAAATCCTTAACATGCAAATAGCTGTCATAAGTTAAGTCAGAATCTTTTAAGTCTTTAACGCCCAGTGATTTAAAATCCATGTAGACATACTTCCATAAGCTTTAGGTTTTTTCCACTGGGACTTGATGTTGCAGTGTTACTTAGAGCGTCCTTTGCCCTTTCTTTCTACAATTTCGGCTCCTGCTAAGCTTAAATTGGTCCACGGAACAGCTAAAAGACGCTCTTCTTCGATCGGCTCCTCTGTCTCCTGGCAAACACCGTAGGCACCATTATCAATGCGAGCCAGAGCTTCATCTATCTTTTTTAATTTACTACTTAAAGAGCTTGAGTGGGTCATATTCACTGATTCCATCTGAAGAGATTGCACTTCCCCTGCTACATCTTCTCTTTGGTGCCACTTCAATGCATTATTTAAAACAGATAGATGCTGTAGAGTTTCCTCTCTATGATCGATCAGCATTTTCCTACATTTCATCAAAAAATCTGAATCTTGAATGAACATTTTTCCCCCCGGATTCATACTCATTAGTAAAAATTTTTCTCACAGATAATGAATTATGATGAAAGTAGCAAGCTCTAATATCTTAAATTCATTGGGATATTTGCCTCTTATCAGAACATTTTATGAGTGCTATCAAAAGAAATCTTACAGACTTAACGAACATAATTTAAGAAGATGCCACTACCTGTGGGGGGTATGTGGGGATAAGTAGTCTTATATTACTTTTGGTAAGTATTTGCCGTTTAAGTTTTGCTGATTCCAATGAAGATTTATTGAGATCGCAGTTAAGAAATCATCCCACTCTGCAAACAATTGAGTCACAAATTTTTACTTTTTTAAATGAAATAAAAGCTCCCGACTATCAATTTAGTTCAACTTTTACTTTAACTAGCTCTGAGGAAAACGAATTCGAAACGGTTTACTACTATGAAGCGACTAAAGGTGATTTTCGTTGGATCATAGATAGTCCCACACCAACAGGTGGAACCTGCGGTTTAATTCACTTACAAATTGTAGGCAAGATTGACAATATCCATTACGCCACCTTGTACCTTCAAAATGATTGCATTCCGATTGGCATCTCTTTTGTGAAAGACAAACTCATCCAGCACATAGATCTTGCGTCAGGATCTATTGAAGTTGTCGACCCCAACCCATCTACAGACATGAGTTCTAGTGCCGTAGAGTTTCCAAACGAGGATTTTTCTACTGATAACTTGTCGGAAAATCCTGAAGTTAGAGTATGCATCATTGATAATGGTCTTCGCCTCTCTCATCCCGGCCTACATAATAGAATGGCCAAGTCTGAAACTGGCGAAATACTTGCCCTAGATTTAACCGATAATGACAATAACACGTTTACTGATTCTCCTCATGGTACCCATGTGGCAGGGATTGCTTCTAAAAACAGTCACCAGATCAAAATTGTTGGTGTCAAGCTTACTACAAACGATAATATTAGATTAGGTAATGTGTGGAGAAACGATCAAGAAATTCACGATAATGTTCTTAATGAATTAAAGAAAGCTCTAGAATTTTGCCAAAACAACAATGCCACCATCGTAAATTTAAGTCTCGTTTACGGTGAGCCAAATCCATTTGATGAGGAAAATGAAGAAGAAATATTTAAGTTAACAACCTGGAAGCAAGAGTACAGAGAGATTCTTGCTGCCTACCCCGAGATGCTATTTACAGTGGCTGCAGGAAACACTGCTAGCTTGATTGATGAGACCACCGTATTTCCGGCAGGGATTGATTTAGAAAATGTAATCACTGTAGGTGCCTATGATGGTTATACTAAAAATATATGGTTTGAAGAGGACGGACATGGATCAAACTATAGCCCTAACAAGGTGGATATACTAGCACCAGGGGTTTTAATAAATTCATTTTCCATTGAAGATGGGTTTGATTCATTTTCTGGAACCTCAATGGCTTCACCAAGAGTTGCCAATGAACTGGCCCATATAAAATTGCAAAAACCAAATCTCACTAACCTTGAATTAAAAGAAAACTTATTTTTAAAAGCTGAGAAAATAGATTCACTGAAAACGAAAGTTAAAGATGGAAAAGTTCTTTTACGTTAGATAAACGTCTAGGACTTTTCGGGGGCTTATATTAGTTAAACATAAAGAAGGCAGACTAAGATCCATACAAGTACGTAAAATTAGGCGGCCAAAGACTTGTAGTAGAATCCTTAGACCCAAAAATCCCAAGTAATTATAAAGTTTTACTCTCTTAAATCCGATTTTCTACTGACGGATATATATTATGCAATGGAACCAAAAATTCTTTAAAAAAGGTGAACTCATTTTCTCTGAAGGTGATGCGGGTACGTCTGCCTACATCATCGACCGTGGGAGAGTTGAAATTTTTGTTTCTCAAAAAAATGGTAAGAATGTCATCTCTACGTTAAGCAATGGAGAAATTTTTGGCGAAATGGCAATTATCGATGGTTCAAATCGCTCTGCTTCTGCTGTTGCCGTTGAAGACACCGAGCTCATCTTAGTTTCGAAAGATCAACTTATCGAGAGAATTAAACTTGCTGACCCTACTGTTAGTTTCTTGGTAACTATTCTACTAAACCGAGTGAGAAATAGTTTAAAAAATCTTAGCAAACGTAATATGAGCACAGGCAGTCTTCCTCAAAATGCGGCTGTAAACAAAGAGGAAGAAGTCGCATTTATCGAAAAAATGAAGTTTGAAAATGAACTTCTTAGCGCTCTTAAGAATGATCAGTTCACTATGTACTTGCAACCGATTGTTTCGATACATGATGAAAGTATCGTAGGCTTTGAGTCACTGATCAGGTGGAACAGTCCTACTCGTGGTTTTGTTAGACCCGATTTATTTATGGGAGTGGCTGAAGAAACTTCTTTAATCATACCGATCGGTCAATGGGTGATAAAACGTACCTTAAGAGAGTTTGGAAAGGTTTTACGAGAAGTGGGCAATACTCCTCTTTTTGTGAGTATCAACGTATCCGGAAAGCAATTGGATGATCCTGAGTTTTTTAATACACTTGAAGCTGCCCTACAGCAGGAAAATATTAAAGCAAAGCAAGTGAAGCTAGAGGTTACTGAAAGTATTTTAGTCGAAGGTGATATTGTTGTAAACTGGCTGATGGAATGCAAAAAACGTGGTTTGACTGTGGCTCTAGATGATTTTGGTACAGGCTACTCTAGTCTTAGTTACTTATGTAAATTACAGTTTGATAATATCAAAATTGATAAGTCATTCACTCAATCTATTGCTGATGAAAAATCATACATGATAGTAAAGGCCATCATTGATATGGCCAAAGGTTTACGCGTACCTATCATCGCCGAAGGAATTGAAACAGTTGAGCAATACCAAGCGTTACGATTTTTAGGCTGTGATTTTGGGCAAGGCTATTTATACTCAAAACCTGTTAGTGTTGACGATGCGATCACTTTACTAAAGAACTACAAAAAAACTGCATAGTTTTGGGAACAAACTGACCCTACTCTTTACTTTAAATTTCAAAAATATAAAAAATATACATTAGACCTCCCCTCCTATGACGTTTAATTACAGCCTTATATAAAATATTCTTATCGCTCTATAAAAAATTTAAAATTTGTAAGTTGAGGCCAATCTTAGTAAAACTTATTTCGGGAACGGTCTGGGGGGATCATTTGAAAAAACTTAATCTGATTTTTGTAATGGCTTTATTAGCGGGATGTAGCCAGCACGGCGAAGATTTATTGTCATTACGTGAGAAAAGAGATGGTATTATTGTTAAATCATCTGAAAGTTCAATGAGACAGATTGAGACTGCTTACGGCACGGAGGCCGAAGTAATAGACGCAGACATGGGATTATACTTAATCAAAGGCGTAAGCCAGGATGAGGTAAAGGATCTAGGTATCAGCGTAAAGACTTTTTCAAATACATTTGTAGATGTGCCACGCACACTGCCCTATCCAAAAGTGATTGCTAATACAATTAAAGAACTTTTACCCATGACAGAAGATGAGGAAGAGACTCCTACGACTGAACCCGCGGTTTTTTGCAACAAAATGCCTGGCAAGTCACCACTACCAATAGTAACTAGAAATCAGAGCCTACAAAAAGCTATCGACATAAATACTGATATCGAAATTCAAAGCAATAAAAGTATAAGTAACTTAGCCTATAAATTTTTAAAGCAAACTGATGAGACTTTAAAAGCTACAGAGGCGAAATTAAATGAGGTAATGGATACATTAGTTTGTGATCCTGCAGCTCCAAAACAAGGATGTATTCCTAAAGAAAACCGCGAAACTGTTAAAGAAGCAGCTATGGCTGACATTGTTCGCGATGGTGTAAGAAGTGGAAATATACAATTACGATCTGAGAACTTAGAGGTAATGTGGTTTTTAGAAGACTCTGTTGGAAAGGTGCAACGCTTTAACACACAAAGTGTTACATTTCGCCCTACTCGTGTGGGGCAGTATACGGCCCACTTATTAATAGTTGATCCTATCTCAAAGGGCTGTGGATTTCAAAGTCAGCCTATCTATATTACGGCAAATACAAAGCTATCCGCGAGAGCTTTAAATGTTAGAAAATTAAAAAAGGGAGCAGAATCAGGTTTTGTGCAACTAAGTAAAACTGGCAACGTTGAAGCAAGAAAAGCCAGTACGGGTAAGGATGTGCTCGTTGCTGTTATTGATTCTGGAGTAAACTATAACCATCCTTCATTAAGACCTAATATTGCTGTTAATCAAAATGAAATCCCAGATAATGGTATCGACGACGATAAGAATGGCTTAATTGACGATGTTTATGGCTACGACTTTGCAAACAATGATGCTTACCCATTTGATGACAACAAACATGGTACGCATGTGGCTGGAATTATTGCGGCAACAGATATTGGTTTAGCACCTGATGCAAAAATTCTTCCTATTAAAGTTTTACCAGGCCCTATGGCCTCTATTTTAAAAGGAATGGCTTACGCTGTTAAAATGAAAGCGTCTGTAGCAAACATGTCTCTACGAGGTTACGCTAGAACTCCTCTGGACACGATGATGATGGAAGTTAACAATCCATTTGAAGAAGTGATTAAATCGGGAATTGCAACACACACATTATTTGCTCTTGCCGCAGGTAATGAAACTATAAACAATGATTATGTTTCTATTTGGCCAGCAAAAAGTCAGCAGTCAAATGCTCTTACCATTGCTGCTATCACTGAAGCTGGAGAACTAACTCCTTACTCAAACTATGGTAAGGTTGAAGTGGATATTGCAGCTTATGGTGGTACTGAGTTTTCTCCTATTTTTTCAACAAATTTGCATGCTGATGTGGCCAACTACATAGGCTTATCTGGCACGTCGATGGCAACTCCAGTAGTTTCGGGGATTGCAGTTCAAATCAAACAAATACTTCCTGATGCTACAGCTGAAGAAGTCATCGAAATCTTGCGCAGGTCATCTATTGCAAATGATAATTTAAAAGAGAAAATTCGCTTTGCTTCGCAAGTTAGCTCAGTCAATGCAGTAAAATTAGCTCTGACCATAAAAGATAGTGGCAGAATCCTTCCTTAATATCCTTGCAAAAAATAAGCGTCATACCATACACTTAAGGTATGACGCACATACCTCCCTTACTTAGAGATTTAGCTTATATCCTTATAACAGCTGGCTTTGCCTCTATCCTATTTAGAAAAATTCGCCAACCGATTGCTATTGGGTATTTAATATCAGGTTTTTTAGTAGGTCCTAATTTTACATTTAGTCCAAGCGTAGTTGAACCACAAACCATAAAACTTTGGGCAGAAATTGGCGTCGTTTTTTTGCTATTTGCCCTTGGCCTTGAGTTCAACTTTAAGAAGCTTGCCAAAGTAGGTTTACCCGCGGCCATTACTAGTTGCATCGAAATCGCATTTATCTTTTCACTAAGCTTTCTTGTAACGTCCCTCCTAGGGTGGAGAACTGAACACAAGGTCTTCTTAGCAGGAATGCTCTCCATTTCGTCGACAACAATAATATTTAGATCATTTGAAGAATTAAACTTAAAAAGCCGAAGTTTTGCTCAACTTGTATTTGGAATCCTGATTTTCGAAGATTTATTTGCCATATTACTCTTAGTCCTACTTCCTGCCTATGCAGCCTCTAAAAACTTTGGCGGCACCGAACTTTTTATTAATTTATTTAAAATGGGATTCTTTATCCTATTGTGGTTTTTATTAGGTATCTTTTTACTTCCTAGCATCTTTAGAAAAATCAGAACTTACTTAGACGCTGAAATCACTGTCCTTCTCTCGACAGGTTTATGTTTTTTTATGGTCGTAGTTTCCAATTACGCAGGCTATTCTGCAGAACTTGGCGCTTTTGTAATGGGTTCACTTTTATCAGAAACAGGAGAAAGAGAAAAAATCGAAAAATACTTTCATCCATTAAAAAGTTTATTTGGCGCTATTTTCTTTGTTTCTATTGGTATGTTAATTAACCCAGATACGATTAGTAATAACTTAGGCATTGTAAGCATTTTATTTGTGACTCTCATCGTAGGTAAAATTTTTGGTGTCCTAATGGGCGCTATAATTTCTGGTCAAAAACCGCAGAATGCACTCCACGCTTCTTTTAGTATGGCACAAATTGGTGAGTTCTCATTTATTATAGCTACCTTAGGCCTCACATTAAATATTTTGGATGAAACCATATTTCCTATCATTGTGGCAGTATCAATAATTTCAACGTTTACGACTCCCTATCTTATAAAATCATCCTTTATCATCACTCAGTCTTTAAAAAATAGTATTCCGATTCGATTGCAGAATTCTTTAGATGCTTACTCTAGATCACTTTACATGTTTTCATTTCAACAAAGTTGGATTTCATTTTTAAAAAAATCTTTTGTTTATTTCTCGATTTATACGACAATTATTCTTTTTATCTTTTTTGCGTTAGCAAAAATCCAACCTTACATTGGAGTAAACCGGTACTTTGCTTGGGGAATCGCACTTCTCATCTCTAGTCCATTTATTTGGGCATTAACATTAAAACCCATCGAAGAAAATCTTCCTCAACCACTATTAAGAACGCTTAGGTTACTGCGCTACATATTTTCACTTTTGTTTATTCTAATCCTTAGCACTCTATTCTTACCTTTGCAGACATCATTACTACTATTACTTGCAACTTCGTTTTTTACCTTCTGGAAATTTTCAGCCCGCTTACAAGATACTTATGGCTGGTATGAAAATCGTTTTTTAAGCAATTATTCTAATGAGACAGCAAGCCCTAAACCAGTTATTACCCCTTGGGATATACACATCAGTGAGTTTACTGTCGTGCCACAAGCAAAGATTGTTGGAAAAACAATTTCTGAACTTAACGTGAGAGAAAAGTATGGGGTCACAATCGCTAGCTTAAAAAGAGGGGATGCCATACTGATTGCACCGACTTCAAATGAGCGCATATACCCACACGACACTCTTTATTTGATCGGCGGCGACCAAGAGATTTTGTATTTCCAAAATAGCCTTCTACTGGCACCTTTAAGTTCTGAATCGGATACGGTACAAGATCAAAACTTAAAGAAGTTTGTCGTTGATAAAGATTCTCCTTTACTGGGAACACAAATAAAAGACAGTAATATACGCGATAAGCATAAGGGCATCATCATCGGTGTTGAAAGAGCAGGAGAAAGAATTTTAAATCCTCCTGCAACCTTTGTTATAAATGAAGGTGACTTGATTTGGGTGTTATCACAATCAAACGCGTGATTTTTTATTTTCTAGGTTTGCTAGCACTAAGTACAACGCTGGCACCACAAACAATGTTAGTAAAGTGGACAGTAGCGTCCCACCCATAATTGTAAGCCCCATAGGAATTCTGGTTTCAGAGCCTACCCCTGATCCAATCACTAGTGGAAGTCCTGCTGCAATTGTTGCGACAGAAGTCATTAATATCGGTCGCAGTCGTATAGGACATGCTTCGATGAGGGCGTGACTTGCATCATTTGCATCCCCGTTCTTCCGATGTTGGTTTGTAAACTCGACAAGCATAATGGAATTTTTCTTAGATATACCCATTAA
>JAGRAL010000114.1 GCA_020434605.1 Bdellovibrionales bacterium | reverse complement strand
TTCTTTTTTATAAGTCCTAAGGGTTTTAGCGATATCCATTAGATACGGAGCACGATCAGGTGGAATAATGGTTTGTTTGGTCGTTTCCTTTAAATTATCTAAAAATTCTTTTGATACAGAAAATGACTTTTCGCTTTCAGCAAGCTTTGAGGCTAAGCTTAAAAACAATTGGTTTACACCACCATCATTAAATTGTGAAGCTTGGCAAAGGTAGACTGGCAAATCACTATCATTAACCGTAAATTGTTTTCTCGATCTTTTGTACTGTTTTTTTACATCATGTAGTGCATCTTGTGAACCTCTTCGGTCCGCTTTATTGATAACGATAAAATCTGCGTAATCTATCATGTCAATTTTTTCGAGCTGCGATTGCGCACCGAACTCTGAAGTCATTACATACATGCTTATATCACTTACTTCAGTGATTCGAGAAGCCGCTTGCCCAATACCTGATGTCTCGGCAATCAAAAACTCAAAGCCTTTTTCTTTTAATAAGTTTAAAACTTTGGGAAGAGCATCAGCTACTTCACTACCCGAACCACGAGATGCAAGGGATCTCATAAATAAACCTGGTCGTGATAGTGAATTCATGCGAATTCGGTCTCCTAGTAGCGCTCCACCTGTTTTCTTTTTTGTAGGGTCAACACAAACAACTGCTGCTGTCTTATTTGCAAACGCATTTTTATATCGATGTAATAGCTCATCAATTAAACTAGATTTTCCCGCACCACCAGTACCGGTAATTCCTAATGTAGTGGCTGTATGACTTGCACTCACGGCCTTTGCTGCTAGTTTATAATCTGCATTTAATTCTAGTGCTGTTAAGATTAAACCTAACTCACGACACTGCTGTAGCCATTCATCGGTATATTTACTTTTTTTAACTTCTGATTGTTTAGCAGCATCTAGTAAATTGTAATCAGATCCCTCGATGACCATTTGGATCATGCCTTCTAAACCTAATTTTCTGCCGTCTTCTGGGTGAAAAATCTGTGAGATGCCATAGGCTTCAAGCTCTCTTTTTTCATCAAACACAATCACACCGCCACCGCCACCGTAAATTTTTACGTAGCCTGCACCGTTAGCGTCTAAGAGATCGCGCATATACTTAAAGTATTCCATATGCCCGCCCTGATATGAGCTTATACAAATACTTTGCGCTCCCTCTTGCAAAGCCGCCGTCACTACATCTTGCACCGAGCGATTGTGTCCTAAATGAATTATCTCTGCGCCAAAATCTTGTAAAATACGTCGCATAATATTGATCGAAGCATCATGTCCATCAAATAGACTTGCGGCAGTTATGATACGGATTGGATTTTTAGCGGTATAAGACATTTACTCTCCAATAAATTCAGGCTTTTGTTTGTTGATAAAAGCTTTTACGCCTATTTGCATATCTTTAGATCTAAACAATTCAGAAAATAAAGTTCTCTCTAAATGTAAGCCAGGGTCGATAGATAAATCATAACCTTGTGTACTGGCACCTTTAATGGCAGTAATTGCAATAGGAGCAAGGTTGGCAATTTTACTTGCTGTCTTTTTAACTTCTTCCATAAGACTTTCTGGAGAGCAGACTTTATTTACTAATCCCAGCGCTTGCGCTTCATCTGCTTTTAATTGTTTTGCCGTGAACATCATTTCTTTGGCACGAGCTAAGCCTACATACCTAGCAAGTCTTTGGGTTCCACCAAAGCCAGGCATAATCCCTAGTGTGACTTCAGGTAAACCAAATACAGCATTTGTCGAAGCGTAAATAAAATCACAGGCTATCGCTAACTCGCAACCGCCGCCCAAGGCATATCCGTTCACAGCAGCAATGATTGGGATTTCTAAAACTTCAAATCTTCTAAACAGTCTTTGCCCCTTCATTGCAAAGTCTTGTGCTTTCTCAGGGCTTAAAGTTTCTAGTTCTTTAATGTCGGCTCCAGCCACAAACGCTTTATCCCCAGCACCAGTTATAATTAGACAACGTAAGTCTTTAGACTTTTCTATGGTGTCCATGCACTCACTAAGTTCTTCAATCACCTGGTTGTTTAAAGCGTTAAGAGCTTGTACGCGATCGATTGTAATGGAGCCAACAAAACCTTGTTTTTCAAATTTAATAAACTGCATTTATAGTCTCCTAGTATTTATAAAATCCACGTCCAGATTTACGACCAAGCCAACCAGCCTCAACATACTTAACTAATAGTGGACATGGGCGGTACTTAGTATCCCCTAAGCCGTCGTGCAAGACTTGCATAATCGCAAGACAAGTATCCAAACCGATAAAGTCTGCCAATGTTAAAGGTCCCATAGGCTGATTGGTACCAAGCTTCATAGCCTGATCAATTCCCTCAACCTCGGCAATTCCTTCATAAAGTGCGTAACAAGCCTCATTTATCATTGGCATCAAGATGCGGTTTACAATAAAGCCCGGCATATCTCTTCCTTCGATAAATGTTTTACCCATTTTTTCTGCTAGTATTCGAACTGCTTTAAAAGTCTCATCCGAAGTTTGTAGACCGCGGATACCCTCAACCAATTGCATAATTGGCACTGGGTTCATAAAATGCATGCCGGCTACTTTATCTGGGCGAGCAGTCGCTGCCGCGATTTTAGTAATCGATATAGAAGATGTATTTGTACAAAGCAGAGCATCCTTATTAACGATTTCATCTAACTTTTTGAAAATCTCTAGCTTAATTTGAAGGTTCTCAGTTGCTGCCTCGACAACCATATTAACTGGAGCAAGATCTTGCATCGAGGTAGTTGTTTTAATGCGAGATAAAATTTCTGTTTTTTGCGCTTCCGTGATCGCAGATTTTTTGATCAATCTGTCACAAGAAGATGTGATCGTCTGCATTGCTTTATCAAGAGCAGGTTGAGTGATATCATAGATAAGAACCTGTAGGCCATTTGCAGCTGCAACTTGTGCAATCCCATTTCCCATTTGTCCGGCGCCAACAACACCTAACTTCTGTATTTGCATAGAAGATACTCCTTTTAAACTCGACTAAGATAGAGAGAATTCCTTATATTACAGAACCAAACACAAAGAAAACCTTTCATCCATTAAGCGTAGCGACATTGCGCATATTTGCCTAGTTTCTAGTCTTGCTGATCTTGGAATTCTATTTAAAATAAACAAGTGATCTTCTTACTGATTTTCTACACTCATGCTGCCTACTTTTTTAAAGAGCCGAATAGCGCTTTTCCGTCTGGCTACGCCCCTACAAAGGACTTAGAAAGAAATATTGCAGAAAAACGAGCCGAAAACTGGTACCGAGTAAGTCATTTAAATAAATACTTTTGGGTTCGCGAAGATTCTGTAGTTTTAAAAAAAGATTTAATGGGACAGGTTAAATTAGAACGCGATGAAGCCATCTCTGAGAAGCCAGAAGGTAAGGTAACTAGTAAAATCGCAAAAGGTATCTACCCTGTTTGCGATAGACAGCAAAAATGGATCAAACTTTGTAATAGCGGTTGGCTACAAAGTCCATTTGTACAGTGGTTGCCGAATATCGAAGGCTCATTTGTGTTAACATTAAAAAATACAAATTTATTTTTAAAACCAGATCTACTCTACCCGATTCAAATGGTTCCAGAGCACTTTAAGGCCAGAGTACTTAAAGAAGAAAAGGATTTCTTTTTGGTACAGGCCCTGAACAGAAAAGCTTACCTTAAAAAAGATGACACTTTAAATGTCGAGCAATTTATCCATGGTGATGTCTACCTCAGCCCTCTACTAGTTGCGGCAAAACCTGATATAGAAGAAGGTAGAACTGAGAACATCAAAGGGGAAGTCTTTGTAAACCAAATGGAAGAAAGACAAATTGAGTGGATGAAATCCAGCGTATCTGGTCATGGCATGGTTTGGTGGAAGGAAGAACGGCAGGCAAAAGAGCCTCAAGTATCTTTGTTTCACGTAAAAGATATTATGAGCAAGAAAGTTTTTGATATCGCAAAACATCCTAAAAAATCTTTAACCGTTGTTTCGGCAGACGGTGTTTATAGATCTTTTGATGGAGAAAACTGGGAGAAGATTGACCGGTTTCAAAATCAAAATTTTGCCGTGGCCTTTTCCCCAAGTGGCGAGCTTTTTGTCGGAGATTCAAAAAGTTACGATTTAGGACAAAAATTTGAACGTTTTGTTAGATGGGATCAAATCATCCGCGATTTAAAACTAAACAGTGATGTGCATGATTTCTCTATTCAAGAAATCAGTTTTGATGCTGGAGCTATTGTTTTACATGTAAAAAAACAAAAATTAGATTTTTATATTTCATCACGAGATGATGGAAAAACCTGGAAGCCATACCAAAAGCAATCGCCTAATTTAATCGATACTCTATAAAGTTTCGCCAAAGACCCTGGCTTTTGCAGCTAGCATTTGTCTGGCCTTATATTCATTATGTGAAGATTCACCCGTTGTGTTTAGTACATGGGTTTTATGATCAACAATCTGAACTTCATATGGAAAGAAAAAACGAAGATTCTTTTTACCAATCGGAATATCCACCATATGTCTAGCGATAAATTTTATAGCTCTGTAATCACCTGATGAAAAGTCGTTTGGCTTATGAATGTATTGCCTTTCTTCTTCTCCCCAGCGCTCTAGACTTTTCCACAGAATAGCATCGATTTCTTCTTCTGTATGGTTTCTGTCTTGCAAATTTAGTTTATCCATTACATCCAAAAAAACATTTAAAGGAAACAGCGTGTTCTTTGATTGATCCGGCACCACATTTGGAACTGAGATCAGATGATTTGAAATTAAATATTTTAAAACACGAAAGCAATCAAACATACTATACGTAACAAAACGTACCCCCATACGGTCTAAAATATTCATGGCATATTCATTTTTTTTAGCCAAAAGTTTGATGGCTGAAGACCGCTTGGATTTATATTTTTTTATATCAAATTCATAAAGTCGAATGTTTTCGCCACTTCGTAAATCTCCAAGATATGGGATATTGTCCTGTTGGCGCTTTATATGGCCATAAAACAAACCAAAAATTTGGTCTTGTATTGTTTTTGAAAACGTACGAAACAAACCATTTCTTAGATGGTTTAATACATGTAAAACTCGAAGAAGGGCGCAGGCCCAAATTTGTGATTCGGAAGTAACTGTTGAACTGGCGGTCAGGATTAAATTATAAAAATCTTCAGGACGTTTAATTTCTAAAAATTCTTTGGGAATCGTTTCTTTATCGACCAACAAATCATGCTCAAAAAATTCTATGGTATTTCGATACAGTCGTAAAACCTCGGCCAAATCCTTATCGTTTTTTAAATCATAACCATATGTCTTAATAAAATCTTTCGCTTCTTCTTGGCTGTGTATCTGCAACCTTGGCACATCCAAAATCGATAGGCCCCCAAGAATGGTCGTAAACATTTCATCTGGAAAATGATAAGTCATGCCTTATACTAGGAATCAGCGCCCTAGATTTCATCCTCTAATTACAGGTTTAACGCATAGCTCAATGCCCAAGTATCTAATTTTTAAGCGTTTTTTGGGTGCCGCGAATTGGCCCCTGTCTAGTCTTTTGACAGCCCAAATCGAATATAGCCGTTCATAAAGAGGCACAGGCTTTGCGATAGATAGACTTGGAGAAGATGAACTATGAAAAGAAAGTATTTGGCCCTAGCCCTAGCAGTATTAGCCCTAAGTGGTTGCGGTAGTGATAATAGCCGCGATACAGCTCGTGTGCCCACCCCAGGGGACGGCGGCGGTGACATCAATACTGGCCAACCCGTAGACTCCATTTACTATAGTCATATTAACGAAAATATATCTGACGCCGAATTTACTCATATTATTAAAAAGTTTCTAGCCATCGCACCTGATGAAACTGTGGATGATATTGATATAGGGACTGTAAAGGCGCAAACAAATAGTAATAAAGAAGGAATGCAAGTACGCCTTAATTTAGGCTTACGCGAAAATGAGTTTGTAGACTGGTCAAATGTAGATCCCAGCAAAATGACTTTAGAAATCAAGATTTACGACTCCTACACTTACCCAACCTCTCAGGGTGGTCAGGGTTTAGCTCCACTTAAAACAATTTTTTCAGCAGGTCTTGGTAGATTAGAAATTTTGCCGAATGATGAAATCAAAGTTTTATTTGAAGACTTATCCGGACTAGTTTGGTTAAAGGGCACTTTAAATGGTAATACGTTTAGTGGACGCATGTATTTTGATAACTCCGA
>JAGRAL010000113.1 GCA_020434605.1 Bdellovibrionales bacterium | reverse complement strand
AGTCCTACGGCTATCATCTCTCTCTGCCTGAATGCCTTTCTCTTTTTGCTCATTGGCAAGCTCTAAGCTTTGCTTCATTTCACGACGCAGATTATTTTTTTCTAATTCATTAAACTTTTGTGTCTTAATTTTTTCACTCAGTGCCTTCGCCTCTGTATCAGCTAGATCTGTTTCAAGGGATTCGACCTTTGCATCCATTCTATTTGCCACATTTTTTCTAAAGTTGTTTTGCGCATTGCTTGTTGAGTTCATATTTTTATCTAACGCATCTTGATAACGCATCTTGATTGTCTCTAAGCTATCTTTTTGATCTAAATCGCGCGCGGCTATAATATCATCATTAAATGCTCTGTCACGATCTAACGTTTTTCTAAACGACTTACGCATTGACTCAGCTTGTTCAGTCATTCTGTTTTTTAAGCTGCTAACTTCGTCTTTTCGGTATTCTCTTTCTGCTTTCAGATCGCGGTCTGCATTTACCATTTGTTTCTGATGATCTGTGTTTAAACTACCAATTGTTTTTTCTTTATCTTTGTGATAACGATTTTTTTGCATCTCGTAGCTTTCTTTTTGTGTTTCACGAGATCTATTCGCGTAATCTCTAAATTCTTCATCCATACGCTTAATTTCAGTTTTGTAATTTGAGTCCAATCTCTCGCGAGCTCTTTCTTGCAAATCTTTATTGGCCTTAATTTCATTTTTTGAACTTTGTTTTGTAATCTCAACCTTCTCGCCCAAATCTTCTGCTTGATCTTTTAGGCGTTGGCGATACATGCTATTTACTTTTTCCATCTCGGATTGGTAATAACGATCTCGTTCAGTAACAGTATTTTTATGTGCGGTTTGTAATTGCTCCACCTGTTGTTTGTGCTGTTGATTTGAAGCCTGCGTTTCTTCATAATGTTGCTTACGAATTCTTGCCAATTCTTGTTGATGCTTTTTTTCTTTCGCCTCAAGTTGATTGCGATATTCTTCTGACTTTTGATTATTTACATTTCTAGAATCAGTTTTATCTGATGAAGATACACTCATATTCTCCTCCATGAGAATGCTATATTTAGAATATCAAAATTCTATGTATTTAGAATCTTTAAATATTTTAAAGTCGCCTTATGTAGAGTCTAGTTATTTTACTTTTAGTGATAAATAAGAAATTTGAAATGCTTTTACCAACTGATAATAGGATTCTGGCTTATAAATCACCGCATCTCCTAGACGAATGGATAGGTCCTCTTGCTGTACTGGTAAGACAGGGGTTTTTGTATCGCACTTAGTATTTACTAAATCTAAGTTTTCATTAAAGTAAGGGTCCCAAAATATCTTTTTTTCTTTTAGGCAAATTGCCACTTGCAACTGCTTATTAAAGTCCTCGCCGCTTTCATAAGCCAGCATATATATTTTTGCCACTTTACGGTAATCCCTGATAAAACGTAGGATCCAAGTTCGAAACCATTCATTTAAATTTTCTGCATAAATAAACTCAACAAACACACTATCAATGGTTTTTCCGATCCAAGGTAGTTGCGAGTCTATCACCGTCTTTTTTAGTGATGGGTCATTGATAAATACCACTGTAGTCATCAGTTTTGAAAAGTAATATTGCTCACTTGCCACCTTTTTTCTTATCTCCAAAAGTTGAGTGTTATTGATATTAGGCGCTCTTACAAATAAACCCTCAATGGTGATATCAACCGGGACAGAATCAAACGAAAACACTGATATTTGACAATCAGGCACGCAAATATAGGTTTTTAATCTCTCGTAGATGACTGAAAGCCTTTCAACTTTTCCTAAGTGCTGATACTGAGCATTTGTAATTGTTGAACCAAAAAACTCATCAAAGCTATACTCTGTGTCTTGAATACTAATAAAATATGCAGGAAATATTTTAAGATACGATAGGTGCAAAAAATAAATAAGAATGGCTACACTGCTAATAGCAACTATTTTTTTCATTCTTACACTATATACGAAATTTTATGACTTATTCTAGATAATTTTTTTGTCTATACATCTTTCGAAGGTCAGCACGTTCTTTGTCGTTTTCAGCCTTGATTTGATCCATTCTTGCTTTTGAAGCCTGT
Organism: Bdellovibrionales bacterium; assembly: GCA_020434605.1. Classification (GTDB taxonomy): domain Bacteria; phylum Bdellovibrionota; class Bdellovibrionia; order Bdellovibrionales; family UBA840; genus JAGRAL01. The sequence continues at coordinate 9,528 of JAGRAL010000113.1, read as the reverse complement.
TCCTGAGCAATCTGGCGTTCTGCTTCGACTTTATATATTTCGCTCGCCTCTTTTGCCTTGGTTTTGTAAAAAGCTTCGCGCTTTTTGAGTCTATCAGTGTATTCATGTTCTGAAGAAAAATCTTTAAAAAAGTCCACGGCTGATGTTACATCTAGTGGGCTAAAAACTTCTTGTCTTGATTTGCCAGTTAGAGCATCTACAGTATAAAAATTTGTTTCAAATCCAACCGGAAAATCGCTAAACTCTGCGCTTGTTACAGTTTTATAAGTAAGGTTTCCCTCTAGGTTTTTTACATGCAACTTACCTTTTACTACGACAAATTGTGCTTGGCATTTAGTGCAGACAAAAGTTGCATATGAACTAGCAATTTGTTTTGCCTTTTCACCAGTAGACACAAATACATTTCCTGAAATCAACTCTACTTCTTCATTTGACATGGTTACTATAGCATTAGGCTGCAAAAGCAATTTTAAATCGCCGTTCAAAAACTCAAAACCATCCGAGTTTTTATTCCATACAGAACATTTTTCGGTCTTCGTATCCAAACAATTTTTAGGTGTTGTTACTACATTGGCATACAAAAATGTAAATAATAGATTAATTATGAAGGCCATCTCTCACCCGTCTTAAACCCTCTGTTGCTGACTTTACTATTTGCGGGTCATAATTAAATTTTTCAGAAATAAATTGATATAGGTACTTAGCCTTACGCTCATCTCCCTCTTGCACAAAGTACTCTGCTAATCTTAAAAGCGCATAACCAGTTAGATACGATTCTGGATATAACTGCAGCATACTACGAATAATGACTGCTGCTTCTTCTCTTTTTCCTAAAAAGTGATTCGCTTCCATTAATAAAAAACTTACTTCTGGCGCCAATGGGTGTTCAGGGCTATCCTTGTAAATCGGCTCTAGCTCATCCACAACTTCTTCGAAGTGACCTTCATTAAAGTACTTTTTTGCAGCCTCTAGCTTTTCAAACTTATTATCAAACTCAATAGCACCTTTTTTATCACTGATCACACTCGCAATGTTTCTTGCATTGTATGGATCTTTTTTAAGCATACTAGGTAGTTGCATAGCAATACTTTGCTGATAATCAAACTGTCGCTTTTCCATCAAAGCAACTTCTAGCTCTGACCGATCTAAGTCTTCTTGCAATTTACTGACTTTTTCTTGGTAAAATTGTTTGCCGCTATATGTTCCGTTAAAGTGCGAATGCACACGAAATAGCATCACTCCAATGATCCCTGCAGCTACAAAATAAAGTTCTAACTTCATGTATTACATATCGGCAATATATAGATATATTTTGAGATCAAAAAGCAAAGCTAGACCATGATCTAGCTATAGATAAATACTCAGTGAGTTTTTGCCCCAAATAGCAATGGCTAAGCTTAAAATGAAGCAAAAAAATGAAAACACCCACCATCTTCTTCTCTTGTTTACAATTGGCTTATAGTACTCAGGAAACTTTTCGACGGTTTTTACCGAGCGAGCTACTTTTGGAGCTGTTTGCAAAGGAAACTTCTCGTCTTCAAATAATGGTAGCTGCTGATAAAAAGAATTGGCTTCTGGTTTATTGACTATCACTTGTGATTCGATTGTTTGTAAGCTTACAGTGTCTTCCGTTGGTACTATTTCTTCTGTACCATCTTCTTTTGGTATAAAGGCATCCACTGCACCCACTCTCTTCCACTCGCTCATCCCCTGCTGCCAAACATAGTCTGCATAATCAGCAGTTCCTTGATAAATCTTAGAAAGTAATTCTACCGTAGAAAATGGACCGTTTTGCGTATAAGAATTAGTAGTTGCGTTAAATTGCAACAAAACCCACTTTTCATGCCAGTTTTCTTCAAATGGTAATTTCTCAGATTCAGAGTTTAAAAAATGCTCTTTAAAGTTCTCAGATTCTGCAGCCAAAGTCCATTCAATTTGCTCGGCTCTTCGAATCCAATCTGTTGCGCTTATATTTTTAGAAGTAAGAGAAGAGAGGACTTGATCCTCTTGCCATGGCCCTAATAGCTGATTTTCTTTGCAGACGTACCAAAGTTGCATATCTTATTTTCCCCACCTCAGCCTAGCAAAAACTAAAACTTTGTCCACAATTCCTTGTATTTAGAGGTCTCACTTGCCTAAAGGCTAGTTTTCGGTTCTACTCTATGGATATGAAAAATAAAAAAATACTTACCTATTTAGCCATTTGTTTTACTCTTATAAGCTTTGCACTACTTGCTTACTTAAGCATTAAACACTACGACTTAAAAACCGGCAGTAGTAGTTCAGGCAGCATGTGCAATATCAGTGAGACGTTTAACTGTGATGCCGTAAGTGCTTCAAGTTATTCTGAGTTTCTAAGCATTCCCGTCAGTGTTTGGGGGGCTGTAGCACAAACCTCTCTTATTATACTTCTACTGATTTACCTATTCTCTGGCTCAGTAAACGCACTACGAATGTCTTTTGTTCTAGCAAGCATCAACATACTTGCCGTGATAGTTATGGGAGGCATTACTCTTATCTTCTTAAGTGCATATTGTTTATTTTGCCTGCTCTCTTATGTAAGCATTCTTTTTTCTTTTATCTTTATATTTAAACTGCAAGATAAGGTTAGTTTTAACTTTTTAAATAAAGATAACCGAATCTACCTGGCGTTTTTATTGGGTATACCTGTAGCCGCTTACATTACAAATGATATGGCATTGGGTGAAAGCTATAGAAATCTTGAAAAGGGAATTGGGTTTTATATTTTGCAGTGGAACAATGCCCCTCAAAAAGAAATCCCCCTATTAGAGGCTGTTAGTTATGGCGCCAGCGAAGAGAATGCAAAAATGACAGTTGTTGAGTTTGCTGATTTTAATTGTATTCATTGTAAACATGCAGCTCCGGTCCTACACTCATTTGTTAAATCGCACCCCGATGTCAGACTACTCTTTTACAACTTTCCGCTAGACGGAGCTTGTAATCCATCCATACAAAGACAAGGGGTTTCTTGTGACATGGCTAAGTCCGTATATTGCGGGCACAAGCTATCAAGCAAAGGTTGGGATGGGCATAAAGCCATGTTTGAAACAGAAAGGCCGCAAAGCTTAGAGGAATCCATAGATTTGGTACAAGCTAAAACCGGCGCAACTAAAGAAGACTTAGCCGCCTGCATGAAGGCGACAGAAACTCAAGAAACCATTGAAAAGCAAGCTAAACTTGGGACCGAACTTGGTGTGCAAGGAACACCTACTATTTTTGTTAACAAAAAATTACTGCAAGGTGGGAATATGCTGCCTGTGTTAAAAGAAGTGTATAAAAATATTCGTTAATTCAGGGCGCGTGCTCATTTCAGAAATCGTTTGTGAGAGATCTAATTAAGCACAAGCTCAAAGCATGAGGAGTAGAAATAGTAGAGCTATTTTGACGACGAGTAATGCTGAAATTGTGCTTAATTTGATTTCGAAGTAGATTTATGAAATTAGTACACGCCCTAACTGTGCTCTAAAATATAAATAATCCAATTATAAATCTGGTTAGCCACGGTGGTTATAGGACTACCCACCGTATGGACTCCCTCGATCATGGCGAGCATAAAGATAATACCGGCCACACAAAAAGTTGCCGTTCTTAATACCCACATTGTGGATCTAATATCTTGGATTTTTAAGTCATTAGTCACTTTATCAATTCGACCTAGGATCGAACTTAAATCTTGCCCATAAACCATGATTCTTTCACGAATCTGCTTTTGTTGAGCGGCACGCAGGCTTTCAAAGTTAGGTATATGTTTTAGATTATCAATGGCATCTAAAAGTTCCATACAGTGGGCAAAGTAGTGCTTGGTTCTAAACTCAAACCCAGGAGTACTCATGTTTTGCTGCTGGTAAAACTTCAACTCGCTCTTGGCTAAATCAAAACTTCCTGTTTTAGCTAGACTTAAGACCGTAGCTTTTAAATTATCTCCTGAGCTCATAGAAGATATAAAGTCAGGATCCAACTCCACCACAGTGGTGTTTAAGCTTATGTCATCGCTTAATTGCCTATTATTATCATCAAACTTCTCTGCGCCCATACTTAAGTATCGGCTAATAATAGCCCTACTAAAGTGGGGCCATCATAAACCCTACTTTTGACAAGTCCTGCTTCAGTTTGAGACAATATTCATACGGGCTAAAGCCCATATCACGGAGGATATATGAAAGATGTCATTTCTAGGACGGAAATACCTTTACCAAATGAGTTGCCAGCACCTCAATTTATGAAAAAAGATCCTGCTACAGAAGAAATGCTAAAGCAAAATCAGGATTTAATGGCACGAGTTGCAGTTAGTCTAAGACGCGTAGGTGAATTAGAATTACAACTTATGCAATACAATGAGAAAATCCAACACTTAAAAAACCAAAATCAATCTATCTCTGACTCTTCCCTACTCAACAGAGAATTAGTCATTCAAAAAGAAAACGAACTTCAAGCATTAAAAATGACTCTTGCACAAACTGAAAAAGACTATGCTAAACTTTACTCTTTACATACGGGCGATCTTGCAAGCTTTAACTCAGAGAATGAAGCACTTAAAAAATCTGTAGCAAGCCTCAGTAAGTTTAAACAAAAAGTACAAGAAAAAATTAAACCTTACTTTCAAGATTTAGCAGCTAAAATTTCATATCTACAAGGGCAGGCTGAAGAGTTAGAAAGAGAAAATCATCTTTTAGAGTCACGCATTGCGCAGTTACAACAGGCAGCTAAAGCTACAGAAAAAGCTAACAGCGAACGGATTGAAGCTATTAACAATGAATGGAAGATTCGTATGGAGCATATGGAAGAAATTTTATGCATTGAGAGAGAAAAAAGCGATCAAATGCAGAGCAAGATGCACAAAATGAATCAGAGAATGAATCTACTAGAAAATATTGATGACGAATATACGTTAGCAAAAAACCGAGCTATTTCTGCTGAAAGAGCTCGCTTTGAATTAGAAAGAAAGTTTGAAGAGCAAATCAGAAAAATGCAGCAAACTGTTATTGAGTTAAAGAACAAAACTCAACAGCAAGATATGGAAAAAAGGCTTTTGCAACAAAAGCTAGATGGTTATGCTAACTTTCAAGATCTTGATGATTTAACTCATGTGGAACAGTAGCGGTTTCTGATTCAGAAGCCACTACAACATCAGGAGTTTCAAAGCTTTTAACAGCCTCAAATTCAGTAAGATAAAGAGCTAGAGGCACTTGCTTTGTTTCTTCCATACTTTGAAATAACTTAACAAATTCTTTAGCCATGCAAACATACTTAATTCGTGTCATAGGCACACGCTGAAGATTTGCTAGGATATTTAAAAAATTAGTAACTCCACAAGACCCTACAAAGGACAATGCTTCAAGATTAAATACAATATTGTTACCTTTTAGTTCATGACGACAAAGATCAATAAAGCCCTCTAGAGTTTCGTAATCAACCTTACCTATTAAGTCTACACTAATGATTTGTTTTGATTTACGAATTCTCGCTTGCATATTAACCTCGAATAGAAAATTATATCTTTAAGTATAAAAACAGCAAGCGAAGTTTGCAACACACAAAGGGCCTAGTCTTGACTACAATTGAGCTAAACACAACTAAGCTTCAACCAGGGCTATATTTAATTGCGATGCCTATTGGAAACCCTAAAGACATTGGTCTTAGGTCCATAGAGATTTTACTATCTGCAGACATTATAGCATGTGAGGATACCAGAACTTTTCAAAATACAATGAACCAAGTTCTACGTCATAAATGGAACTTAATTGCACATCACAAAAACAACGAATCACAATCTGCTGACGGAATTTTAGGGCTAATAAAAAATGGAAAATCAGTTTGTCTTGTGTCTGATGCAGGCACATTAAATATCTCAGACCCAGGAGCTAAAGCACTTAAAAAAATGCTTGAAAATAACATCTACGTCACTAGCATCCCAGGTCCTTCGGCACTAGCAACCGCTTTATCTATGTATCCTTTGACTTCAAACATTCAGTTTTTTGGCTTTTTACCAAACAAAGCAAATGAGAAAAAATCTTTATTTACTAAAATTCAAAATAGCGAAGACAGCTTAGTGTTTTATGAAAGCCCTCACCGCCTGCTAGAAACTTTAACAGTAGCTAAAGACAACTTACCGGGTAGAAAAGTATTCATTGGACGTGAAATTTCTAAAAAATATGAAGAGTACATCTATTCTACCTTTGAAGATGCGATTGAGAAGTTTACCAAAACTTCTCCTAAAGGAGAGTTTGTTCTTATATTTACGCCATCAGAAACTAAGGCTGATCACCAACAGGCAATACATGAAGAAATCACAGCCATGTTAAACCAGGGCTTAAGCAACAAAGAAATTTTAGAAAAAATTAAAACTAAGTACGATGTAAAACGCAACGAAGTTTACACTTGGATAGAACAGCTAAAAGAGGATACTGACATTGAATAAACTAAAGTCACTGCTACTAAAGTTACTACAATTTTCGGCCTTCAAACTAGGATTAATTGTTACGATTTTATTTTGCTTTTTAGCACGCGATTATTATTTATACCGTGTATCTGAACAATCACAAATAAAAGGTCTTCAAAGTTTTTTACAGCAATTACACTTAAAATCTATCGATTATCGCATGCTACTTCGTGGTGACAGACGTGGATCAAAAGATGTTGCTATTTTAACAGTAGATGAGGAATCTTTAAATAAAATCGGAAGATGGCCATTTTCAAGAGATGTCTTTGCTAAAATTATAGATCGAACCATTGAACTTGGCGCTAAATTTATTGCGTTCGATATTATATTTTCAGAAAAAAACATTACTGAAACAGTTACAACTTTAAATAGGCTTAAAGAAAAAAAATTTAAAGATCCAAACGTTTACCAAAGCATTGAAGATGAAATTCAAAGGGCCAACACTGATTCTGTACTGGCCTCAGTCATTGAGAAACACGCCGACCATTTGATCCTAGGTACATTTTACGAGCCATCTTCTTATTTTTTACAAGGAGTAAATGAAAGTTGCGCTAACTTAATTTATACTAATCGCCCGGCTTATAGCTTTATACAATCCCAAGAATTAGCGGTAGCAACAACTGATATTCCTGAGGTGAGCCTGCCGTCAGATATTACAGCTTACTTAGAGATGCAGCTCAGCTCTATTGCATTAAAAGCTAGTAGCCAGCACCATGACCTAACTGAAAAACAATTAGAGAAAGTGGTTCTTAACGAACAACTAAGCTATTGTGCCGGCTGGCTTTACCCTAGCCAAGATAAAAGCTTACCACATTTTAAAGAATTTTTAAGTTCTTGGCTCCCACAGTCAAAAGACTATTCAAAATTAACGCCAGAACAATTCATCGATTTTTTACGTTACAGCTTTACTTCAAGCCACATTGTTAGAGCTGAGCATTTAGTAACTAATATCCAGGAATACAATGATAAGACAAAACACTTTGGATACTTTAATGCTTTCTTAGATAAAGATGGAACAATCAGAAGATCTAACTTAATTGCTAAGTACGGAGACATCTATTTTCCGTCGATCGCACTAAAAACAATTATGCTTTTAAAAAATAATGCGGCGATATTTACAGAGCAAGCCGACCCCGTCTCGCCACAATTAACAGGTATTAAAGATTTTCAACTTTTAAATCTAGACTCTGGAGAAGCTGTAGCCCAACTACCATTGGATTTGACGGCTGCCCTTAGAATTAACTACGCAGGACCGCAAAAAATGTTTCCGCATATTAGTGTGGCTGAATTATTTAATAACAAAGATACTGCCGTCATTACTATGAGAAATAATGGTAAAGAAGAAAAATATACCGTTAAAAAAGCAGAGTGGTTTAAAGATAAAATTTTTGTTTTAGGGGCAACTGCTGTGGGTATTTACGATTTACGAGTTACTCCATTTGAAGAAAACTTTCCAGGAGTAGAAACACACGCTAACGTCATTGATAACCTTTTAAGAAATGATTTTTTATTAGATCTGCCAAATGAAGTAGAATATATGTTTTATATTTTACTTACCATAGGTATTTTAATTAGCTTAGCTATGGCAAGACTAGGAGCTATTCATAGCTCACTATTTGCAGCTTTTGCGATTGTTAGCACTCTTTATATAGATTTTGAACACTTCTACAAAAAGGGAACCGTGGTTAATATTATTTTACCACTAACCCTGATTGTTACTCTTTATATCGGACTTACAATTTATAAATATTTTACAGAAGAAAAAAATAAACGTGAGCTAAAAGGTACGTTTCAAAAGTACGTATCCCCTGCCATTGTTGAAGAGGTATTAAAAGATGCTAAGAACATCGAGCTGGGTGGTAAAAAAATAAGAATGAGTGTTTTATTCTCAGATGTTAGAGGCTTTACAACCATTTCTGAAAAATTAGATCCTAAAGCTTTGGGTGATTTTTTGAACTCCTATTTAACACCTATGACAGAATTAGTTTTTAAAAATAAAGGTACTCTGGATAAATATATGGGTGATGCGGTAATGGCTTTCTTTGGCGCACCTATTCAATATGCAGACCACGGAAAAATGGCATGCTTATGCGCACTGGATATGATGTCTAAGCTAGATGGACTAAATAAACTTTACGAAACACAAGGTCTACCTCCGATTGATATCGGAATCGGCATTAACACAGGTGAAATGAGTGTTGGAAATATGGGCTCTGAAACTGTGCGTAGTTATACTGTTATGGGTGATGCCGTAAACTTAGGCTCTAGATTAGAGGGAATTAATAAGCAGTATGGAACTAATATTATTATTTCTGAGTTTACGAATGAGGATGTAAAATCAGTATTTGTGACTCGAGAAATTGATCGAGTGAGAGTTAAAGGAAAACTAGAACCCGTTAAAATATTTGAGCTAGTTGGCGCAAAAAATAGCTTTAAAAATGAACAAAAACTCAACGTAATCACTATTTTTAATGAAGGATATGCTCTCTATAGCGACGGTAAGTTTTCTGAAGCAGCAAAAACCTTTGAAAATGCTCTGAAAGTCATACCGGATGATGGCCCATCACTCTTATTTCTAGAAAGAGCAGTAGCATATATTGCAGAACCTCCTCCTGCTGGGTGGGATGGCGTCTTTGACATGAAGACAAAATAGCTAGACAAACCCATGATACTTCATAATCATGGGAGTAATGTTGCTAATATTTTGGATAGTTTCTCAAATCTTATTTGCGGCCCCGCATGAAAGCATTATTTTAAAAAATGCTGATAATATGATTCGAGATACGACGAACAACACGCTACAACTTAGTGGGAATGTTCAAGTCATCTATCAACAGCAGTATCTCTCTTGTAAAAAAGCTATCGTTTACCTAGATACAAAAACTATTGAAGCCATAGATGATGTGGTTTTAACAACTCCCACTGTTTATGCCGAAGCTGATAAAATGTTTATCAACTATCAGAATAACACTGGCGTTATTTATAACGGCTATGTGCAATCAGGTACTGTATCTTTCGAAGGTGAATTAATTTATAAAACGCGAGAAAACGAGTACGAAGCTATCAAC